>JAAYBR010000003.1 GCA_012730045.1 Candidatus Hydrogenedentota bacterium
GCCGGCTCGTCCCGCTCCGGCCCCTCCACGCAGGGCGAAGACGAATTCCCGGCCTTCGCCGAGACCCATTCCTGGGGCACCGGCACCGCCAAGGTCGTGCGCATCGCCTTCACCGGCATTCTGACCCGCCAGCTCGACGGGGGACTCTTCGGGAGCACCGACCCCGTCGAATCCACCCTCCGCCAGATCCGCGCCGCCAGGCAGGATGAAGAGGTCGCCGGCATCCTGCTCGAAATCGATTCGCCCGGCGGCGAAGTCACCGCCTCCGACGAAATCCACCGCGAGCTGTTGCGGTTCAAGGAAAGCCGGGAGGGCCGGGTCCTTACCGTCCTGGTGCATGACCTCGCGGCGTCGGGCGGGTTTTATATCGCCCTGCCCGCCGACCGCATCGTCGCCCAGCCCACCGCCATGGTCGGCTCTATCGGCGTGCTCATGCAGACGCTGAACATCCAGGGACTCGGCGAAAAGCTCGGCGTGACCGACACCACCATCAAGTCCGGCCGCAACAAGGACATGCTTAATCCCTTCCGCCCGGTGGACCCCGAGCAGGTCCGGCTGCTGCAGACCTCCGTGGACGCCATGCATGACCGCTTCGTGGAACTGGTCGCCGAGGGCCGGAACCTCTCCAAAACCAAGGTGCGCGCCCTGGCCGACGGCCGGCTGTTCACCGCCCGCGAGGCGTTGGACCTGCGCCTGGTGGATGCCATCGGCTACTGGGAGGACGCGCTGGCCGAAACCGCCGGCCTCCTCGGCGTGGAAACCGTCCGGGTGGTGGCCTACCGCGACGACACCGGCCTGCTGGCGCAGTTCTTCGGCGTGCGCAGCCCCCTGCCCGGCCTCCACGCCCTGCTGTCCGCCGCCGCCGTCCCCCGCCGCCTCTACCTCTGGCGGCCTTGAGCCAAATGTTAAATGTATAGACTTCACCCTCCTTCCCGGGAGGGTGAAGTCTATACAGTATACTTTTGAAGCGGCGGCCGGCGGGTTGCGATTGCGTTTCCGCCCCGCGTTTGATTTCATGACCCGCTGAACATTCCCCCATGGCCAAGCCCACCCATCTCTACGACGAAAGCAAGATCCAGACGCTGTCCGCGCTGGAGCACATCCGCAAGCGCACCGGCATGTACATCGGCCGGGTGGGCGACGGCACCCAGTACGACGACGGCATCTATGTCCTCCTCAAGGAGGTCATCGACAACGCCGTGGATGAATTCATCATGGGCTACGGGGAACGCGTCGAAATCGACATCGACGGCCCCCGGGTCCGCGTCCGCGACTACGGCCGGGGCATCCCCCTCGGCAAGGTGGTCGATTGCGTCTCGCGCATCAACACCGGCGCCAAGTACAACGACGATGTCTTCCAGTTCTCCGTCGGCCTCAACGGCGTGGGCACCAAGGCCGTCAACGCCCTCTCGTCCTCTTTTCTGGTCCAGTCCCACCGCGACGGAAAATCCGCCGGCGCGCGCTTTGTCCGCGGAGAGCTGATCAAGACCCTGTCCGGCAAATGCCCCGGCGTCCCCAACGGCACCCTGATCGAATTCGAGCCCGATCCGGACATCTTCGGCTCCTTCTCGTATCTCGACGACCTGGTGCAGCGCCGCCTCCGCCTCTATGCCTGCCTCCA
>JAAYBR010000004.1 GCA_012730045.1 Candidatus Hydrogenedentota bacterium
CACAGGAAACTTGCGGAGTCGAGCGCTACCAGTCCCCTCCACTCTGTTACGTGGGGAAGCCTTCCTTTGAGATTGCGGCTGGCACCTCCCATCAAATTCAAATTCAACATGTAACCTCAAACCGCAACAATCAACCAGTCCCCGTGTGGGGGACGCGTCCCTGTGACGCAAAGGATACCTCCGGGTATCCACACAACGCTGATATCACCCATCAAGAACAAATCTGTTCCAACCCCCGTGTGGGGGGTGCATCATCGTTCGATGCAAAGGATACCTCCGGGTATCCACACAATGCCATTGGAAGCCTTGAGGCGTCTGACCTGATCAGTCAGGCGTTCGATGAGGTAGACGGGATCATGCGGACCTGTGTAGGTCTCTACAAGCCCCTAGAAGCTTGTCGGGACCTCCACGGGGCGCGGGACGCGCTTCGTGCCGTCCCGACTCTCATTGAACCCTCCAGCGACCTCTGTGAGACCTCTAGGAGCCTCGTGGAGGCGCTGGAGAGACGTGAGGAGCGTGGATGGTCCACACTCCTGCTGTGTACTGAATGTAAACCCTCAGGCTGTCATTGACGGCCTGAAACCAATGGAGACCAAATATGAATTCACGTGTTCTTGTCACGGCGAAGGAACTGAGCGCCATGTTGTCTGTATCAGTTCGGACCCTATGGCGCATGCGCGATGCTGGCAGGCTGCCGGCACCGATCAGGATTGGGAGCTGTGTGCGCTGGGAAACGGCAGCGATTGAGGAATGGGTGGCCGCCGGCTTCCCTCAGGTGTCCCGTGGTCGATCAGACCGCGGAAGCACAGGCGGAAAGAAAGGGAAGGGTCCTTGTTCCGATGAAAATGCAAACCTTGAACCAATAGTGCAGCGACCCGCATACTGTAAGGAAGATGATCCGATGTACCATCCAACGGATGATATTTGGTGATCATAACTGTCTGAGGTGATTTAGAATGGCCAAATTACGAAAAAAAACGACCACCAGACCGGTTCCGGCAGGGGCCATGATCGTGGAGACTTCCGACGGACTTCAGGCCGTATGGACGAACCGGAAGGGCCGCAAGATTTGTTGTCCTGTGATCGTAAAGGATGGGGCGTGCCACGTTGTCACCAAGAGTGGCACGTGGTACGCCCGGATCCGACTTGCTGACGGGAGACAGGTTGACATCCCCACGGGGTGTCGCGACAAGGGCGCGGCCACGGCGCGAATGACGGAAATCGTTTCTGAGCAGGAGAAGATCCGTGGGGGGATCCTCTCGGTATCGGAGGTGCGAGCCGCAAAGGAGAACCGTCGATCGTTCGCCGAGGTGGTGGATGAATACCTGTCCTCCCTCGAAGCCTGCGGCCGCGCCGACAAGACGGTGCGTGAGCGCCGACGGTACTTGATTCGTGCGGGTGTGACCCAATTCGGATGGCGTTCCCTGCGGGACATGAACCGAAACGCTCTGGAGGATTGGCTCGCCGTGGAATCCGCCCGCGGGAAGCGGAAGACCGGGAAGGACTCCTCCATGGGGGCCCGGGTGCACAACTGCTATGTGGCCGCCTTCATGGCACTGGGGAACTGGTGTGTTCGGAGAGGGTACTTGGCCGTGAACCCGTTCGTGGGGACCGAGAAGCGGGATGAGCGCGCGGACCGCCGCCATGTACGCCGGGTGTTCACCGCGCAGGAACTGCCCGTGTTTCTGGAGGCGGCGCGCACGCGGCCGCTTGCCGACGCGATGCGGGGTAACCGCGGGCGGGGAGAGGAAATGAGCAAGGAACGGGCGTCTCTGAAAGCCGCCACCATCGAACGGCTGGAGTCACTCGGACGTACCCGTCGTCTCGCGTATTGGACCGCCGTCACGACGGGGCTGCGATGGGGTGAACTGCGGAGCATCACGATGGGGGCGGCGTGTCTGGATGCGGACCCTCCGTACCTCGAGTTGGCGGCAAAAAATGAGAAGTCCCGGCGGGGAGCACAAATTCCGTTGCGTTCCGACGTGGCGTCGGAACTGAGGGAATATATCCGTGAGAAGCGGAACCACTGGGATATGGGGCGTCGTGGAACGGCCCGGGAGGTTGCCACGACGTGGGACACCCTTCCGCTTTTTGACGTGCCGGCGAAGATGACGAAAGGTTTTGACGCGGACCTTCGCGCCGCGGGGATTCCGAAGCGGAACAGTCTTGGACACGTTTTGGACATCCACTCCCTGCGTCACACCTTCTGCACGATGCTGGCTATGGCGGGAGTGCCGTTGCAGCTGGCGCAGAAGGCAATGCGGCACAGCACGCCGGTACTGACCGCCAACGCGTACACGCACCTGGGTCGGGCCGACATCGCGGACGCGGTGAACCGAACTCCTGCGGTGGTGGACACTTCCGCTACCCGAAATGTTGCCCCTAATGTTGCCCCCACGGACGGCGTTGGAGGGCAATATTTGGCTCTTTCTGTCATCCAACAGTGCGTGAGTGGTGCGACTGATACGAATTGCGTTTCGTCGTTGCCTGTCAACGGTGGACGCGATGCGTCGGTGGAAGGAAATGGTGGGCGGTGCAGGGCTCGAACCTGCGACCCTCTGCGTGTAAGGCAGATGCTCTAACCAACTGAGCTAACCGCCCCGGGGGGCTTGGCGGCGGGGGCCGCGCGGGGTGCGGCAGGCCGGGGCCGGGGGCCGCGCCGGGGGGAGTATAGCATTGGTGTCGGCGCGCGGGCCATGCGGGGTCTGGCATGGCCCGCGGCAGGCCAGGTGGACGGTGTGGACCGGGTGGACTGGGTGGACTGAGTGGACTGAGTGGACTGGGTGGACGGTGTGGATGAAGTGGGCGGGGTGGACCAGGCGGGGCGGTGGCGGGGTGGAATGGATGTCCTTTCGCGGACCGGGGTGTGTTGATTGGCGGGGTGGGGGGGCCTACAATGTCGGGGCGGCCGCGTCCGGGGCGGGCGGTGGATGCCGTGCGCCGGTTTCCAGGCGGCCCCCACTGTGGAGGTGTCTGTCATGCGGTTTCTTTTCGGTCTGGTTGCGGTGCTGCTTGTTGCGGGAGCGGTGTGTCTGGCGGCGGGGGCGGCGCCCGTTGTGGTGCCGCTGGAGCGGGCGCATTCGCACAATGACTATTCGCGGCCGCGTCCGCTGCTGGACGCGCTGGACGCGGGGTTCTGCAGTGTGGAGGCGGACATCTTCCTGGTGGACGGGGAGCTGCTGGTGGCGCATGACGCGGACAAGACGGACCCGGCGCGCACCCTGCGGGGGATGTATCTGGACCCGCTGCGGGAGCGGGTGAAACAGAACGGGGGGCGGGTCTACCGCGACGGCCCCCCGGTCACGCTGTTCATTGACATCAAGGACGACGCGGAGGCGACCTACGCGCGCCTGGACGAGGTGCTCCGGGAGTACGCGGAGATGCTGACTTCGTTCACGAAGGACGCGACGGAGACGCGGGCGGTGACGGTGATCATTTCGGGGAACACGCCGCGCGCCGTCATGGCGGCGCAGGAGACGCGGCTGGCGTCGGTGGACGGGCGCCTGCCGGACCTGGAGGCGAACCCCTCGCCGCATCTGGTGCCCATGGTCAGCATGTCCTGGGGCGACGTGTTCAAATGGAACGGGAAGGACGCGATGCCGGCGGACGAGGCCGCGCTCCTGAAGGAGCTGGTCGGCAAGGCCCACGCCCAGGGCCGGCGCATCCGGTTCTGGGGGCTGCCGCGCCCCTATGCGGTGTGGCCGGTGCTGCGGGACGCCGGGGTGGACCTGCTGAACGCGGACAACCTGGCGGCGCTGAAGAAGCTCCTGCTGGAGGGGGGCGGGCGCGGGTG
This sequence comes from Candidatus Hydrogenedentota bacterium, assembly GCA_012730045.1. Taxonomy (NCBI): domain Bacteria; kingdom Pseudomonadati; phylum Candidatus Hydrogenedentota; species Candidatus Hydrogenedentota bacterium. The sequence goes on from JAAYBR010000004.1 coordinate 3,794, forward strand.
ACGGCCGTTTTCCGGGCGCCCCGGGGAACAGTCCGTCCGGGCGCCGTGTTTGCTGACAGGTGAACCACCAACACAGGAGGCGCGCCATGTCCACCAGGAAGACGGGGCACCGGAAGTACTCATCGGCCGTGACGGAGACGCCCGAGCGCGCGGCGAGCCGCGCCATGCTGCGGGCGGTGGGCTTCGGCGACCGCGATTTCCGGAAGAGCCAGGTGGGCGTGGCGTCCATGTGGAGCATGGTGACGCCGTGCAACATGCACATTGACGCGCTGGCGCGGGAGGCGGAGGCGGGGGTGAACGCGGCGGGCGGCAAGGGGGTCATCTTCAACACCATCACGATCTCCGACGGCATCTCCATGGGCACGGAGGGCATGAAGTACTCCCTGGTCTCCCGCGAGGTGATCGCCGACTCCATCGAGACGGTGGCGGGGTGCCAGCAGTTCGACGGGCTGGTGGCCATCGGCGGCTGCGACAAGAACATGCCCGGCTGCCTCATGGCGATGGCGCGGCTCAACCGGCCGTCGGTCTTCGTCTACGGCGGCACCATCCTGCCCGGGGTCCACGACGGGAAAGAGGTGGACATCGTTTCCGTCTTCGAGGCCGTGGGCCGGCACGCGCGCGGCGAGCTCACGGACCGCGGCCTCAAGGCCGTCGAGTCCTGCGCCATCCCCGGGCCGGGCTCCTGCGGCGGCATGTACACGGCGAACACGATGGCCAGCGCCATCGAGGCCCTGGGCATGAGCCTGCCCGGCAGCTCGGCGCAGGCCGCCGTGTCGGAGGAGAAACGGGAGGACTGCCGCCGGGCGGGCGCGGCGGTGCTGAAACTGCTCGACCTCAACCTGCGCCCCCGCGACATTCTCACGAAAAAGGCCTTCGAGAACGCCATCGCCGTGGTGATGGCCCTGGGCGGATCCACCAACGCCGCGCTCCACCTGCCCGCCATCGCGTGGTCCGCCGGGGTCCGCCTCACCCTCGACGACTTCACGCGCGTCGGCAGGCGCACGCCCGTCCTGGCCGACCTCAAGCCCAGCGGCCGCTTCCTCATGAACGACCTCGTGAAGATCGGCGGCATCACGCCGCTCCTGCGCGAGCTGCTCGACGCGGGCCTCCTCCACGGCGGCTGCATGACCGTCACCGGGAAGACCCTCGCGGAGAACCTCGCCCGCGCGAAGAAATACCCGAAGGGGCAGCAGGTCGTGCGGCCCCTGTCCGACCCGGTGAAAAAGGACGGCCACCTCGTGGTGCTGCGGGGCAACCTCGCGCCCGGCGGCGCGGTGGCGAAGATCTCCGGCAAGGAGGGCCTGCGCTTCGCGGGCGCCGCGCGCTGCTACGACTCCGAGGAGACGGCCCTGCGCGCCGTTCTCGACGGGAAGGTGGTCAAGGGCGACGTCATCGTCATCCGCTACGAGGGCCCGCGCGGCGGCCCCGGCATGCGCGAGATGCTGTCCCCCACCTCCGCCGTCATGGGGCGCGGGCTGGGGAAGGACGTCGCCCTCATCACTGACGGGCGCTTCTCCGGCGGCAGCCACGGCTTCGTCGTCGGCCACATCACCCCCGAGGCCTTCGACGGCGGCCCGCTCGCCCTCGTGCGCGACGGCGACCCCGTCGCCATAGACGCGAAGAAGCGGACCCTGACCCTCGGCGTGCCGGAGGACGAGCTGGCCCGCCGCCGGGCGGCGTGGAAGCAGCCCAAGCCCCGCTATACCCGCGGCGTGCTGGCGAAATACGCCAAACAGGTGACCACGGCCTCCGAGGGCGCGGTGACCGACAAGGGCCTGTAGGCCGGCGGGAACACGGACCCGCACGGACGGACACGGACCGACACGGACGTTTTTTCCGGACTGCGCAAGAGTTGCCCGCCGCCTTCCGGCGGCGGGGCGGTTCTTTGCGCAGTGTCTCCCGCGCGCCCGCCTTGCCCAACCCCGTTTCCCTTTTGTTTATGCGCCTTTCGCGCTGCCGCCACCCGTTGGCATGCGCGTTGCTCCCTGTGTGGATGTTCGGCGCGTTGGATGCCGGGAAGAGCCGGACGGCAACGAAAAGGAGACGGATCATGAAGACGAGGCAGACCATCACGGGGGTTGCGGCGGCGCTGGCCGTCGCGGTGTGTTTGGGCGCGGGCGTGGCGGGGGCGCAGCCCCCCGGCGGACCGGCGGGCCCGCCGCCGGGAGGCCCCGTGGGTCCGCCGCCTGGCGGCGGCATGGGGCGCGGTCCGATGTTCCCCCCGCCCGAGTCGCTGGACGCGGACCAGGACGGCACGGTGACGCATGACGAGTTCAAGATCGCGTGGATGAAGCAGGTGGAGAAGCAGTTCGCCGACCTGGACGCAAACGGCGACGGTGTCTTGGAGGGCGAGGAGCTGAACCGGCTGCCCGGCCCGCGGCGCGGCCGCGGCGAACGGCCCGGTCCGGACGGGCCGCAGGCCGGACCGCAGGGTCCGCCGCCTGAAGGCCCGCCCCCCGGCGGGGGCAGGGACGGGGACCGCAAGCGGCCCTTCCCCGGCAAGCAGGAGATGGACCAGGATCATGACGGCCGCGTGACAAAGGACGAGCACCGGAACGCCTGGCAGCAGCCCGTCGAGGCGATGTTCAAGCGGATGGACGCGAACGGTGACGGCAAGCTGGACAAGGAGGAGCTGGCCAAGCGGCCCGGCCCGCCGCCCCCCGGGGGCCCGCAGCGGTGACCCCGCGCCAGGGCTTATGGTTGGCGGGGGCACGGGAGGCGGAAACGCTCCCGCGCCCCCCTTCCGGCTCCGCCGGGAACGAGGCCTTGTTGACAAGAGATTTCCGCGCCGGCCGGGGCGGCCGGCTCGCAGCAATGACGGGTCACGCGGGGCGGTGGCGGGAACGAGATGGCTTCGCTTCGCTCGCCATGACGCGTTGAGAGAACGTCTCACGTTAGGCCGCCGCGCAACTCGTCATGGCGAGCGAAGCGAAGCCATCTCGTTCCCGGAAATGCTCTGACACGGGCCATGCCCTACCCGGCTGTTCCGGCTCCGCCGGGCACTTGGCGGGTCCGCGGTTTGGGAGAGTAGAATGGACGGCATGAGGAAAACAGGACTCGTCGCACTGGTGCTGCTGGTGCTGCTTCCGGTGGCGGGGTGGCAGGTCATGGAGCACCGCCGTTCGGAGCAGTCCGCGCGGCAGCTGCTGACCAACCGCGCGCGCGGCCTGGCGGCGGCCATGAGCGTGGTGGTCCGGTCTCAGGGGCGGCTGGCCATCGTGCCGCGGGCGCGGCTGGAGGAGGCGCTGGGCGAGCTGGTGCGCGAGGCCGAGCTGGACACCGTGGCGCTGCTCAGCGCGTCGGGCGAGGTGGTGGCGTCCGCGGGCGCGCCGGTCCCCGAAGACTTCAGCGGGCTCCTGCGCACCCGTGAGCACTGGGAGCGGGACCGGGCCTTCTTCACGCACCTGGTCGCCCTGGGCGCGGGGGTGGAGGGGCTTCCGGGCATCCTCCCCATGGAGGACGGCGGCATGCCCGGCGGGCGCCCGCCGTTCCACGGCCATGCGCCGGACCGTCCGCCGGGGCCCGAGTCCGGGGGGGACATCGAGCATTTCCTGAACTCGCCCTTTCTGGACCCCGTGCTGGACCAGGCGGGCCGCCGGACGCTGCTGGACATGCTGGACGGCGCGCCGCTGAGGGCGGAGCAGGTGGAGGCGCTGCTGGCGCTTTTCAAGCCGGGCATCCTCAACGACCACCGGGCGGAGACCCTGCGCCGCACCCTCATGGGCCGCGTTTTTGACCGCGAGGCCCTGCGCGACACGCTGCTCATCGCGGCGGCGCCCGTGCCGAAGCCGGGGCCGCCCCCGGACCAGCCCCCCTGGATGAGCCGCGAGGAGTACGACCGCCTCGCCCGCGAGCGCGGGGTCATGTGGTTCCTCGTGGGCGTGCCCACGGACTCCGTCCACGCCGAGGTGATGCGCGACCTGCGCCTTCGCGGCATCGTGCTGGCCGTGACGGCGCTGGCCTGCGCGGCCCTGGCGTGGGCGTGGCTCGCGGCGGCGCGCTCGGCGGAGCTGGAGATCGCCCTGGTGCGCAGCCGCGAGGCGGAGAGCCATCTCAAGGACCTCAGCGTGACGGCGGCCGGGCTGGTCCACGAGACCAAGAACCCGCTCAACCTGATCCGGGGCCTCGCCCAGATGATCGGCCGCGACCCGGAGGTGCCCGGGGCCACGCGGCGCACGGCCGTCAAGATCACCGAGGAGGCCGACCGCGTCACGGGCCGCATCAACCAGTTTCTGGACTACGCCCGGCCCGTGCGGCCGGACCCGCGCGACGTGGACCTGTCCGCCCTGATCCGGGGCCTGTTCGAGGTGCTCGCGTGCGACCGCGAGGAGAAGTCCGTCACCTTCGCGCTGGAGGGCCCGGCGCTCCGCGTCCGCGCGGACGAGAACATGCTGCGGCAGGTGCTGTTCAACCTGCTGCTGAACGCGGTGCAGGCCGTGCCCCCCGGCGGCCGGGTGACGGTGCGCGTGCTGCCCGACGGGCGCGGCGCGCGGGTGCAGGTGCGCGACACGGGGCCCGGCGTGCCCGACGCCCACCGCGAGGAGGTGTTCCGCCCCTACTTCACCGCCTCCGAAAAGGGCACGGGCCTCGGGCTGGCCGTCGTGCGCCAGATCGCCCTCGCGCACCAGTGGCGCGCGGCCTGCCTGCCCAACGACGGCGGGGCGGTGTTCGAGCTGGCGGGGCTGGCCCCCGCCGGGCCTTCGGAGGAGACGCATGGATAGCCGCCCCGCCCCGCATGTCCTCGTGGTGGACGACGACCCCGGCCAGCGCGGGCTGGTCGCGTCCTTCCTCCAGTCGCAGGGGTTCCGCGCGCGGTGCGCGGCCTCGGGCGCGGAGGCCCTCGCGGCGGCCGCGGGGGACCCGCCGGCCCTTGTCGTCTCCGACGTGCGCATGCCCGGCATGACGGGCCTCGAGCTGCTTCAGGCCCTGAAGCAGGCGCAGCCCGCGCTGCCGGTGGTCCTCGTGACCGCCTACGCGGAGGTGCGCGACGCCGTGGGCGCCATGCGCCACGGCGCGGTGGACTACCTGGAGAAGCCCATAGACCTCGACGAGCTGGCGGCGCTGGTCCGCCGCGCCCTGGGGCCCGGCGCGGCCGCCCCGGCGGCGGCCGCCGAAATGCCGCCGCTTCCCGGGGGCGTGGTGGTGGAGAGCGCGGCCATGCGCGAGGTGCTGCGCGTGACGGCGCTGGCGGCGCCCTCCGGGGCGCGCCTGCTGATCACCGGCGAGACCGGCACGGGCAAGGAGGTGGTGGCCGGCCTGGTGCACCGCTGGAGCGCGCGCGCCGCGGGGCCCCTCGTGCGGGTGAACTGCGCGGCCATCCCCGAGAACCTGCTGGAGAGCGAGCTTTTCGGCCATGAGAAGGGCGCCTTCACCGGCGCGGCGGCGCGGCGCGTGGGGCGCTTCGAGGAGGCCGCCGGCGGCACCCTCTTCCTCGACGAGATCGGCGAGATGTCCCCCGCCCTCCAGGCCAAGCTCCTGCGCGCCACGCAGGACGGCACCTTCTGCCGCGTGGGGTCGAACACGGAGCTGCGCGTGGACGTGCGCATCCTCAGCGCCACCCACCGCGACCTCGAGCGCGAGGTGGCGGAGGGCCGCTTCCGCGAGGACCTCTACTACCGCCTCAACGTGATGGAGATCCCCGTGCCGCCGCTGCGTGCGCGGCCGGAGGACATCCTGCCCCTCGCCCTGCACTTCGCCACGGTCCACGGCGGCGGCAAGGCCCGCCTCTCCCCCGGCGCCGCCCGGTGCCTGGAGGCCTACGCCTGGCCCGGCAACGTCCGCGAGCTGCGCAACGCCATGGAGCGCGCCGCGCTCCTCGCCCGCGGGGGCGTCCTCCTCGCCGAGCACCTGCCCCCGCGCGTCCGCGAGGCCGGCGGCGCCGAACCCGACGCCGCCGCGGAGACGGACCCCGGCGCCGGCCCCGCCGGACAGCTCGCCGCCATCGAGCGCGACGCCATCCTGAAATGCCTGCGCGAGCATGAGTTCAACCGCAGCGAGACCGCCCGCGCCCTCGGCATCAGCCGCCGCACCCTCACCTACCGCCTGCGCGAATACCGCGACCTCGGCCTGCCCGTGGACCCGGAGTAGGCGGGGGACGACCGCTTGTGGGTGAAGGTTCTGCTTCCCCGGAGGGGAAGAATGTGAATAGCCGGAGGTGACCGAAGGGAACCTCCGGACAGGCGCCCAGAAAGACCGCAACTCCGGAGGGGTTGAATGTTTGGGCACGGCACACCGGTCTGCGAACCCGTTCACATTCAACCCCTCCGGGGTTGTCGTGCCATCAATGCCGACCAACCGGAGGTTTCCTTCGGTCACCTCCGGCTATTCGCATTTGTCCCCTTCGGGGACGCCCGCTCTGGAACCCCCCGGTCATCGCAATTACATTCGCGCTGAGAGCGCACACGCGGGGTCGGCCACCACTCTTTGTTGGATGCCCTACCGCCTCGGGGTGCCGTCGAGGAACTCGCGGCGTTCGGCGAGGCGGGCGAGGACGCGGGCGGCGTGGCTGGGGCTGGACAGGACGCACACGCCCAGGCGCTCCAGCTCGGCGATGGCGGCGTTGGGGTGTCCGGCGGGCGCGCCGAGGGCGGTGTCGGACGCGGCGAGCACGGGCTTGCCGTACTGCGCCGCAAGGGCCGCGATCTGGCGGGCGCCTTCGACCTCGATGCCCGCGCCCATGGCGGCGAGCTGGTCGAGGCTGATCCCCTTCGCGAGGTCGGACGCCGCAAAGCGCGCGACACTGTCGGCGATGTAGCCGACGCCGAGGACAATGACGGCGTCCACGGCGGGGCTCTTGATGACCGTCTCGACGGCCTTCGGCTGGAGCATGAGGTCGTTGCCCGCGACGAGGTCCACGGGGTTGCCGCGGCTCCACCAGCCGGGCAGGAAGGCGTCCAGCTCGGCGAGGGTCTCCTCCGGCAGGACGGCCACCTCCAGGCCCTCCTCCACGCAGGCGTCGGCGGCCAGCACGCCCCATCCGCCGCCCTGCGACACGATGCCGACGCGCCGCCCCTTCGGCAGGGGCTGCGCCGCGAAGGCCGCGGCCAGCTCCATCGCCTCCAGGGGGTCGTCCACGGCCACGGCGCCCGCCTGGCGGCACGCCGCCCGGAACACCCGCGCGCCCCCGGACAGCGCGCCCGTGTGCGACCGCGCCGCCTGGAGTCCGGCGGCGCTCCGGCCGCCCTTGAGCACCACCACGGGTTTGGCCGCCGCCGCCGCGCGCAGGGCGCCGAAGAACCCGTCGCCCGGGCGCACGCCCTCGACATAGGCGAGCACCGCGGCGGTGGCCGGGTCGCCCGCGAGGAAGCGCAGGTAGTCCGCCGTCCGCAGCACGGCCTCGTTGCCCGTGCTGATGAAGCGCGCCACGCCCGCCTGGTGGAACTGCGCCCAGGCCAGCGCGGTGCCGCCGACGTTCCCGCTCTGGGAGACGATGGAGAGCCCGCCCGGGCCGGGATGGCGCACGAACATGCCGCAGTAGAGGGACTGCGGCGCGGGGCCGGCCACGCCCGCGCAGTTGGGCCCCGCCAGCAGGAGCCCCGTCTCGCGGGCCGCGCGGACGACCTCGTCCTGGAGCCCGCGCGCGGCGGCGTCCTCCAGCTCGCCGAAGCCCGCCGTGATCACGACGACGGCCTTCACCCCCCGCGCCGCGCAGGCGCGGACGGCGTCGGGCACGCCCGGCGGCGGGATCACGATCACCGCGAGGTCGGGGGCCTCCGGCAGCTCGGCGACGGACGGGAAGCACGGCACGCCCAGCAGCTCTTTGTGGCGCGGGTTGACGCCGTAGAGGCGGCCCCGGTAGCCGCCCTCCAGGGTGTTGAACAGAATGCGGAAGCCCCATTTCAGCGGCGAGTCGGACGCGCCAACCACAGCCACGGTTTCCGGCTCAAAGAGCGCGAGGAAACGTTCGGGCGCCCACACGGGCGCGGTCCCCTCCGGTGGCGCGGCCGCATCGGGGGACAGGGAAACCAGCGCGTCCACGGCGACGGGGATGCCGTCCTCGACGACGAGGGGGTTGATGTCCACATGCGACACGCCGGGGTGGTCCAGGAGGATGCGGCCCGCGGCGTTAAGCGTGGTTTCCAGCGCCTCCGGGCACACCGGCGGCCCGCCGCGAAAGGCGTCGAAGAGGCGGCGGCCCCGGAGTTCCAGGACCATCTCGCGGACGTCCCGCGCGTCCACCGGCGGCAGACGGAACGCAACGTCACCCACGGCCTCCACCGACACGCCGCCGAGACCCAGCATCACCTGCGGGCCGAACGCCGCGTCGCGCGCGCCGCCGATGATCAGCTCGCGTCGGCCCCGGGCCATGCGCTGCACCAGCAGCCCCGGCGCGCCCGCCGCCAGCAGCGCCTCCGCCGCCGCGCGCACCGCCGCCGCGTCCGCCAGATGCAGCCGCACGAGGCCCCGGTCGGACTTGTGCGCCAGGCCCGCGCCGCAGCCCTTCACGGCGGCGGGAAATCCCAGCCGCGCCGCGGCATCGGCGGCGGCGTCCGGGGTGTCCGCAAACGCCTCTTCCACCGTGCGCACGCCATAGGCGGACAGCACGCGCTTCGAGTCGTGTTCGGAAAGGGAGGGCTGGCCCTGTTCCAGGGCGCGCGCGATCAGCGCGGCTGCGTCGGACCTGTCGGACATGCGCGGGGCTCCTCGCACAGATGATTTCGCACTATATACATTTTTGGGGGGCAAAGCAACCGCGCGCGGCGCGTGATCCGGAACGTGGGAGATTTCCTCAGGGCAACTCGTGGCATGCCGTGTCAGAGAAGACGCACGCTGCTTTTCCGGCGCGCAGGCCGACGCGGGCGCCGGGCCACCCGCCGGGGACTTCGCCGATCTGGCATCCCTCGGCGAAAAGGATCACCCGGTCTTCGAGTTTCACCGCGCGCAGGTGGTTCCCGTTTTCGGCGGCGGGGTGCGCGCGGCGGATCCGGGGGCGCACGGGGAACACCCGTTCCGGCACTTCCCCGCCGCCGCGCTTCCCGGTGACGGTGACCCGCGAGAAATCCGCGTCCGCCGTTGCCAGCAGGAAATCCCCGTCGCCCGCGTGCACGGCATAGACGCCCGTCTCCGTTCCGGCGGGGAGCTGGACCGAGAACTCGTACCGCGGCAGGGCATCCCCCTTGAACGCCTCCTCCTCCGGGCCGAGGCGCAGTCCGACGGCCTCTGCGGGAAGGGTGCGGCCGTCGCGGGTTGTCCAGCCGCGCATGCCGCCCCCCCACTCCTCCCAGCCCCGGGTGAGCGAGAAACTCTCGAAAGCCGCCGCGCAGTCTTCGGCGAAGAGGCCCGCCCTGCCCGGGGCGTCCGGTGGGATGCCCGCGTTTGTGGAGGGCAGGAGAATTCCGTCCAGATGGGCCGTGAAGGCCCCCGCGTTGCGCGCGATGCGCAGGCTGTGCGGCCCCTTCCAGTTGAAGTCCTTGGGCAGGGGAAGTGCCTCTTCCCGGTGCGCGCCGTTCTGGCGGACGGCGAAAAACGCCGTGCCCGCGGCGCGGTCCACGCCGATCCGCATGCCGGCGTTTTGCCCGTCCTCCCAGGCGATTGCCCCAATGCGCCCGGCGTCGCCGCCGTCCAGGCGGAAGGTCGTCTCCAGCAGGCCGTGCGTTGCGGCGGGGGCGGCCGCGCGGGCAGTACCGCCCCGGGCGCAGCGCAGCGCGCCGTCCGCCGTGCGCCACGCGCCCTCGAGCCGCCACCGGGCGGCGTCGGGGGCGTCCCCGGCGAAAAGGTCGCGGAAGGTGGGAAGGGCGGGGGACGGATGATGCCCCGGCGTCCCGGCGGAGGTCGGCCCCTCGATGAACAGCTCCCTGCCGAAGAAATGGGCGCGGTCAATGTGCTGGGAACGGCCGGGACGGTCGGCGAAGTAGACGAGCCACCACTCGAAGCCGTTGGGCCCGCGCACGAGGTTGGGCTGGCCGCAGTTCTTCACCTCCGGCAGGTCCGGCGGGGCGACGCCCTCATGCTTCGGGTCGCGGTTGGACCGCAGCACGGGAAAGGGGTACTTGCCGTCGTTCGAGAAGCCGAGGGGCGTGTCCGCCTCGGCGACGCCGAGGGCGTAGTTGCCGAAATGGCCGGAGGTGTGGTTCGCGTTGTAGACCAGGTAATACCGGCTGCGGTGGCGGACCGCGAAGGGCCCCTCGTTCACGGACTGCGGGGGCGTGTCGAGGGTCTCCCAGGTGCCGGGCTCCGCGGAGAGCAGGGGCATGTCCGCGCCCGCGAGGGTCCACGGGTCGGACATCGGCCGCCCCCAGATGACATTCCCCCGGGTGAACTTGACGGTGTGGAAGTAGAGGCGCCCGTCCTCGTCCTGGAAGCACTGGGGGTCAATGCGCCCGTCGAAGGGAACCTCCCGCACGGGTTCCGTGTACGGCCCGAGGGGGGTGTCGGCGACGGCGTGGCCGATCTGCCGCAGGTCGCCGTGGTTCACCGACCAGTACAGGTGGAAGACGCCGTTGAGGCAGACGAGGTCGCAGGCGTGGACGTTGTCGTCCGTGGCGCTGGGGCCGTCGGTCCACGCGTTGTCCATGGAGAAGGCGTGGCGCGGCCCGGACCAGTTCACGAGGTCGCCGGACGTGAAGACGCCGCCCGCCGTGCCCATGCCCATGAGGTAATACTCCCCGGCATGGCGCATCACGCCGATGTCGTTGGTCTTCGGCAGGACCGGGTTGGGGGCGCCCGGCAGCAGGAGCCCCGCGAGGGCCAGCACCGCTGTCATGCCCAAGGCGCCGCCCCCTATTTCACGCCGGTGAGGGAGCGGATCAGGGCGGCCTCCTTTTCGGAGTAGGGGGCGCCGTCCTTCCGGAACACGTCATGGAACCACGGGGCCGGCTCTTCGGTGTACTTCTTGTTCCACGAGTCCCAGGGGTAGATGGTCTGCGAGCGGCCGCTGACGAGGCCCCAGTTGACGGCGCCCACGTTCTGCTCCCTGAAGTACGGCATGACGGTCTCGAAGGTGCTGCCCGCGCCGCGCGCCATGTACTCCGTGCAGATGACCGGGCGGCCCGAGGGCTTGAGCCACTCGACCGCCTTCTTCGCCAGGGGCAGGGGGTCGTAGGTGTGGAAGGTGATGATGTCGGAGCGTTCCAGCATGACCCTGTCGAGGGCGGGCAGCGGGCCCCGGCGGCGGCCCACGTCAACCCACACGCCGGCGGTGAGGGGCTGCGAGGGGTTCACCTCGCGCGCCCAGTCGAACAGCCTGTTGAGCAGGATGAGGTGCGCCGCCTCGCGCTCCGCCTGGTCCCACTGGTCGTCATACTGCGGCACGGGGTTGCCCGGCTCGTTGAGCAGGTCCCACGCGAGCACGCGGGGGTCGTCCTTGAAGCGCGTGAGAAGGGCGGTGAGGTAGGGCTTCAGCCGCTCCTCATATTTCGAGGGGTCCTTCTGCACGTCCACGTGCGGGCTCTGGACCCAGCGCGAGTTGTGGACATGCGGCACCGGCGCCGGCTGGGGGCCCGCCTTGGGGAAGGGGTCCCACACGCTGTCGAAGGGCACCAGCATGGTCTTGATGCCGTGCCTGTCCGCGAGGGCGAGGTATTCGTCTATCCGCCGCTCGAAGCCCGCCGGGTCCGCCGCCCACACCATGTCGTGCAGGTAGACGCGCATCACGTTGAACCCGAGGCCGGCGGCCCAGCCCAGCTCCCGGTCAATGGTCTCCGGATCCCAGGTCTCCGCCTGCCACATCTCAAACTGGTTCGACGCCGTGCTCGGCGCGAAGTTGGCGCCGGCCATCCACCGGTGCCCGGCGTACCACTGGTTGGCCTTCCCGGCGCTCCAGCGCCCCTCCTCCAGGTTCCAGCGGACCTCCGTCGCCTTGTCGGCGGCGAAGGCGCCCGCGCAGAGCGCGCAGGGCAGGAACGCGGCCAGAAACACACGCTTGGCGGATGTCGTCACCACAGGGACTCCTTGTTGCCGGGGGCGGCGGCGCGGGAAAGCCCCGGCTGCCCGGCCCCGGGGGCATTGTATCCCGCCGCAGGGGAATAAGAAAAGGCCGACCCCGCGCGCAAGAACGCGCGGGGTCGGCCCTCCTCTCTGCGCTCACCGGGAATTGCCATATCTCGGAAATGCTCAGCTCAGGCTGGGCGTGATGAGGCCCAGCACATTAGCGACGGTGCCGATGACCGGCGCCGTCCCGTTAAACTCCTGGCAGCGGACGAACTCCACGTGCCCGTCCATGTAAAGCACGTTGGATCCGCCGGGGATGTGGTTGAAGGTCCCCGCGGCAATGGGCGGAAAACTCATGCCCTTGGACTCGTTGGCGTACATTTTGAAGACCAGCCCCCACTGCTTCAGGTTGTTCTGGCAGGAGGAGCGGCGGGCGGCCTCGCGGGCGCGCGCCAGAGCGGGCAGCAGGATGGCCGCGAGGATGCCGATGATCGCGATCACGACCAGCAGCTCAATCAGCGTGAACCCCTTTCCTCTCACGTTGTGATTCCTTTTCGGTTGCAGACAATAAAACAATGATGTCCTCCTTCCGGAGAACCTGTCTGCAAGGCGTCCACCATCCGAGGGTCCGCCCTCCCGTCTCCCCCTGCTCCAAGGGCGCGTTCTAAACGCCGTTCAGGAAGTGATTATGGGACAGGTGGCGGGGAAAAGTCAACCCCCAGGGCAATCGCACTAAGATCCGTCCACCCTTCCTGACAAAGAGTTCTTTCGTTCCTTGTTCCTTGTCCTCTTCAACGCTGAAAGCGTTGCCGAATATAGCCCCGGGCAGGCCGCCGCCCGAAGGGCCAGGCCTGCCCTGGGCTGCCCGGACGGAAAGAATCATGCCCCAACGGGGCAGCCGAAATTGGGACGGGCACCCAAAGACAAGGCCGGCGGGACGCCAGCGGTACGCAACCAGGCCCGCAGGTCTTTCCATACCGCAGGCGTCCCGCCTGCCTTGTCTTCTTCCCGGCGCGCAAGAAAATTTCGGATGCCCTTTCAGGGCATGTGTTGGAGGGTGCCTCCTCCCCAGGGCAGGCCTGGCCCTTCGGGCGGCGGCCTG
>JAAYBR010000005.1 GCA_012730045.1 Candidatus Hydrogenedentota bacterium
CAGGCCGCCGCCCGAAGGGCCAGGCCTGCCCTGGGGAGGAGGCACCCTCCAACACATGCCCTGAAAGGGCATCCGAAATTTTCTTGCGCGCCGGGAAGAAGACAAGGCAGGCGGGACGCCTGCGGTACGGAACTGCCCCGCAGGTCTTCTTCGTACCGCAGGCGTCCCGCCGGCCTTGTCTTTGGGTGCCCGTCCCCATTTCGGCTGCCCCGTTGGGGCATGATTCTTTCCGTCCGGGCAACCCAGGGCAGGCCTGGCCCTTCGGGCGGCGGCCTGCCCTGGGCTATATTCGGCAACGCTTTCAGCGTTGAAGAGGGCAAGGAACAGGGAACGAAAGAACTCTTTGTCAGGAAGGCTGGACGGATCTTAGTGCGATTGCCCTGCCTGCGCCCCGGGCCCCGCCCCGCGCAAGACCGCCGCTTCCAGCGCCCCGGGGTCTTGCGAGCCGACAATGAGCCGTTTTCCGTTACGGAGTTCCAGAAAGACCCCCCGGTCGCCGCGGGCGTTGAGGAAGGCGCAGCGGTTTCCCTCGAAGCGTCCCCAGCGGATGCCCCAGCCCCCGGCATCGCGGATCGGGCGGTAGGTGACGGCCCGGACCCCGGCGATGTCGGCCAGGGCCACGCGCCGCCGGTAGAGGGGGAAGAACCGCCCCATGGTCACCACAAGCTCCGTGCGGGTGACCTCGGTGGACATGTAAAGGACGTTCAAAACCAGCAGTCCGCCGCACACCGTGAGGGCATTAATGCCGGCCAGGGCCCAGCCCCCCTTCCACACGCCCGTGGAGAGGCCCTCGGCCATCTGGGCGAAGATCATTCCAAAGAAAGCCGCGGCGGCGAGGGGGTACACCCACCGCGCGTAGGTCTGGTCTTCCCTGAACACCGGCATGGCGCGGCCTCCTTTCCGGGTGGCTGTCTCCGGGGACAGCATAGCAGGTCATCCCGCGGCGCCGCCGCCTCCAAGTGGAAAAAGCCCCTTCTAAATCCTTATGCTACGGGGGGTCATGCCGGGAACACAGGTGGAGTTGGCTTATGCATCCAGTCGAGGTCGAGACAAGGGTTGAGTCGGTGGTCACGCTGTCAGCGCAGGCGCGCCACGCGGACGCGCTGGCCATGCTGGAGTCCATCGGGCATTTCCTCCCCAACAGCCCCATGCTGCTGCGCCTGCGGGCGGAGAACCTCGCGGCCCTGGGGCGCACCGACGAGTCGGCGCACGAGTGCGAGAAGCTGATGCACCGCCTTTCCCTCATGCGCGCGGCGGGGGACGACCTGGACGACCTGCTGGACATGGAGCAGGCCACGCAGCTGGCGCAGCTGCTGACGGAGGAGACCAACCGGGCGAGCAAGCTGAAGAACGCGCTGGAACGCCGCCAGGCCGAGGCCATCGAGAAGGAGTCGCTCCAGGACACGGTGGCCCAGCTCCAGGCGAAACTGCAGCATTTCATGTCGCAGCAGGAAAGCGCCGTGGACGAGCAGAAGAAACTGGAGGAGGAGCTCCAGAACCTCCGCAGCCTCGAGGAGCACCGCGCGCAGGAGCTGGAGAAGGCCCACAGCGAGCTGGACGCGCTCAAGGTGACACTGGCGGAGCGGGAGTCGGACATCAGCGAGGCGGAGAGCGAGCTGGCCGCGCGCGAGCAGCGGGTGGCCAGCCTCGAAAACGAGGTCATGAACCTCCAGGAGCGCTCGGCCAGCGCCGCCGAGTCGCAGCAGCAGCTCAACGAGGAGCTGGACCGGCTGCGCAGCCAGGGGGACGAGAAGACCGAGGCGCTGAACGAGGCGCGCCGGAAACTGTCCGAACTCGAGAACATGCTCCAGGAGCGCGAGCAGGCGGTGCTGGAGGCGCAGCTCCAGAACATCGAGCACGAGGAGCAGCTCGCGCGGATGCAGCAGGAGATGGAGGGCGTCCGCGAGGAGTCCGTCCGCGCCGACCAGGCCCGGGCCGACCTCGAGGGGGAACTCGAGCAGCTGCGCGACAACGAGCGGGCGAAGAGCGAGGATCTGGAGACGGCCCGCGCGGAACTGGCCGCGCTGCATGACCAGCTGGGCGAGCGGGAGCGGGCCATCCAGGAGGCGGAGGAGCGCGTGCGCGAGAACGAGCGCGCCATGGCCGCCCTGAAGAACGACTTTGAGAGCCTCCAGTCCCGCGCGGCGGATGCCCAGCAGTCGGAGCAGGCGCTGGCCGCCGAACTGGCCCAGCTGCGCGACAACGAGTCGCGCAAGAGCGCCGACCTCGACAAGACGCGGTCGGACATGGAGCGCCTGCGCGTCGAGCTGGAGGAGCGCGAGGCGCGCCTGCGCGAGGAGAGCCAGAAGAACGCCCTCACGGCGGAGGAGGCGAAGGCCCTCCAGAATGAGCTGCTGTCCATCCAGTCGCAGGCGAACGAGTTCGCCGACTCCGAAAAGCGCCTGATGGACGAGCTGGAGCAGCTGCGCACGAACGAGCGCCAGAAGTCCCAGGTGCTGGAAAGCGCCCGCAGCGAGGTGGACGTCCTGCGCGACCAGCTGCGCAGCCAGGAGGAGGCGGTCGCGGCGGCCGAGGAGGCCAGCCAGCAGCACGACGCCGCCCTGGAGGCCCTGCAGAGCGAGCTGGGCGCCCTGCGCGCCCAGGCCGCCACGGCGTCGCAGTCGGAGGAGTCCCTCTCGCAGGAGGTGGCCGCGCTGCGCGAGAACGAGGCCGCGAAGAGCGAGGCGCTGGCGGCGGCCCAGGCGGAAATGGACGCCCTGCGCCAGACCCTGCTCCAGAGCGAGGAGGCGGCGAAGGAGGCCGAGGCCGTCAGCGCGCAGAAGCAGCAGGAAATGGACCGCCTGCAGGGCGAGCTGGCCCAGCTGAAGAGCCAGGCCGGCGTGGCCCAGTCCGCGGAGCAGGGCCTGCAGCAGGAGCTGGACCAGCTCCGGCGCAATGAGGAGGAGAAGAACCGGGAACTGGAGCAGTCGCGCGCCGAAATGGAGGCTCTGAAGGCGACGCTCGCGGAGCGGGAGGATGCCGCCGCGCGGGCGGCGTCGGAGCAGGAGGAGAGCCACCGCATCATCGCCAATCTCGAGCACGAGCTGGCGGCCCTGCGCAACCGGAACATGGAGACGTCCGTGTCCCAGGACGTGCTTCAGGCGGAGGTCACGCAGATACAGGAGGAGGTGAAGAAGGACGCGGACCTTGTTTCCAGCCCGCAGGCGCAGCAGCTGACCCAGATTCTCGACCAGCTCAAGGAAATGCAGAAGGCGCAGTTCGAGGCCCAGCAGCAGGCCCGGCGGCGCGCGGAGATGATGGCCGCCCAGCCGGACTCCAGCCCCGGATCCTCGCTGCAGGCCGTGGAGCCGCCCCCCTCCCCCACCGCCGGACGGGCCGATGTCGGTCTCGAGGCGGCCCTCGCGCAGCCTTCCTCCCAACGGCAGACGCAGATGGACGCCCTGCGCATTGCCATGCAGCAGTCTTCCCGGCGCGTGCCCGGACAGGGCGGCCCGGCGGCCCCCAGGGGCGGCAACCAGCTTGACGCGCTGAACGCCGCCCTGCGCCAGGCGTCCGGCAGGGGTTCGGCGCCCCCCATGCCCGCGCCCCCCGCCGCCCCCGCAGCGCCGGCGGGTCCGGTTCCGGGCAAGCCTCCCGCCCCGTCGCCCGCCGCGCCGGCGCGCAAGCCGAAGGCCGCTCCGGCTGCGGCCGACGACACGGATGAGGACGTCGTCGAGGCGTATCCAAAGCCCCGGGACACGGTGTTCGTGTATCCCGACCAGTCCGTGTCCATCGCCGTTCCCAGCCGTCGGCGCCGGGGAAAGGTGGTCATCGCGGCGGTCTTTCTCGCCGTCATCGCCCTGACGGGCGTGGTCGCCTTCCTCGTGCTCCAGCGTCCGGATCCGGCCGAAACGGTCGGGGCGGCCTCCTCCGGCCAGGAGGCGGCGCAGCCGCCCGAAGGCGAGGAAATGCTCACCATGCAGTTCCCGGAGGAGTCCTTCGGCACCCTGTATGACCACGGTGTTTCGCACACCAGCGACACCGACTGGCCCGTTTTTGCCGAGGCAAAGGGACTGATTGAGTATCCCAAGAGTTCCAAGTTCCATCTGGTGGTCAAGAAGGAGCAGGCCAAGAACCTTGCCCCGCTGGACAAGCTGCCCACCGACTCGCTGTTCTCCCTGTGGCTTCCCCTGTTGGACCCCACCGAGGAGAATCTCGCGGTGCTGGGCCGTCAGCAGGGGCTTTCCACCCTGTACATTGACCAGGAGCTGGACCCGGCCCTGCTGGAGCGCCTGCGCGACGACATGAAGGGCAAAACCGCGGTCAACTGCCGCCAGGCGGAGACGCTGGTGCGTGACATGACGCCCCCGGGCGAGCGCGTCCTGACCTTCCCGGCCGAGGGCATCGGCTACATAGACATCCGGCCCTGGCAGCAGGTAAATGAGTCTTGGCAGCGGCTGGGCTCCGCCGCGGGCACCGTCACGATCCCCGCCAAAATGGAGATTCGTCTGGAAATCGCCCCGGGCCGCACCGACCTTTCCGCCCTCGCCGCACTGGACATCATGGCCGTGCACACCCTTACCTGCGAGGGGCCGGCCATCACCGACGCGAGCATGGACGGTGTGGCCGCGCTGCGCGGAATACTGTGTTTGGAGCTGTCCAAGACACTCGTGACCGATGAGGGCCTCTCCAAGATCCGGCGCAACACGGCGCTGGAGGAGTTGAAGCTGGCGGACACGCGCATCACGGACGACGGACTCCCGGTGCTCAAGAACCTCCACCAGCTCAGGCGCATCCATTTCGAGGATGCCCCCGGGGTGACCGCAAGGAGCCTTCCCCTGTTCCGCGAGCTGCGCGCCCTGCAGCGCCTGCACCTGGGGAACACCGGCATCGGCGGCACCGAACTCGCCCAGCTGGCCCGCGACCTGCCCGCCTGCGCCGTCACGCCCAAGTAGGCCGCCGTTTTTCTAGCGGCCCAGGCGTTCGCGCAGGGGGCGGAGCAGGGCCAGCGGCACGCGCACCCTCCCCAGCGCGGGCGGCTCGCCTTTGATGTCTCCGTGGCAGTCGCTGCCCCCCGCGACCAGCAGGCCGCGCGCCCCGGCCAGCGCCAGCAGCTCCGCCACCCGCGCCGGGCTGTGGGAGACGTGCCACGCCTCAATGCCGTCAAACGGGTACTCCAGAAGTTCCGGCAGGGCGGCGAAAAGGTCCGGCGTCAGGCCGGGGTGCGCCACCAGCCCCACGCCGCCGGCGGCGCGCACCGCGTCCAGAGCCTCGCCGATGGAGCACAGGGTCTTGGGCACCCAGGCCGGGCGGCCCGGCTTCAGGAAGCGGTCAAACCCCTCCTGCACCGTGCGGGTGACCCCCATCGCGTGCAGGCGCGCGGCGATGTGCATCCGGGCGGAAGGCGCGGCCTCTTCAACGCCGGGGACCTCCAGGCGGACGCCCGCCCGGGCCAAAAGTTCCACCATCCGGCGGGAGCGTTCCAGCCGCCCGGCATGCAGGCGCGCCGCCAGGGCGCGGAGGGCCGGATTCGCGGCGTCAACACCCAGCCCCGTCACATGGATTTCCCGGCGTCCCAGCCGGGCGCTCAGTTCAATCCCCCCCAGAAAATCCAGCCCCAACGCCGCCGCCGCCGCCTGCGCCCGGTCCAGCCCGTCCACGGTGTCATGGTCTGTGAGGGCGAGCAGGGAGGCGCCGCAGGCCGCCGCCCGGCGCACCACCCCCTCCGGCGCGTCGGCGCCGTCGGAACAGGAGGAGTGCGTGTGCAGGTCCCCCCAGGCGTCCGCAGGGTCAGTCATCCCCCGGTGAATCCTCTGGCGGGGCCGGCTCCTCCGCGCCCCCCCCGCCCCACCCGGGGGGCGCCTTGTGGATCCGGTCGAGAACCCCGTTGACAAACCGGGGGCTCTCCGCGGCGCCGAAGCGCTTGGCGAGATTGACCGCCTCGCTGATGGCGACCTGCGGGGGCACGTCCGGGAAGGCGCGCATTTCGCAGAGCCCCAGCCGCAGGATGATCCACTCCACCCGGCCCACCCGGTCGGGCGCCCAGTGGTCCAGCGCCCGGATGATCAGCCCGTCCAGCGCCTCCCGGTCCCGCAGCACGGCCGCGGACAGGCGGTCGGCGTAGTCCCGCGCCTCCGCGCCGGGGGGCGTCTTCCCCGCGGCGGGGGGGGAGGCAAACTCCTCGCTGTCCTCCAGGGATTCCCTGGCGGTCCCAAGCGGGTCGGACTCCCAGAACACGCCAAACCCTCCCGGCCAGGACTCCGCCGAGAAGTCCATCCCGAAAAGATACAGCAACGCGGCCTCGCGGCCCGCCATGCGTTCGGAGCGGCTGTGTCCCATCACGCGTCCAGCTTGTCCAGCAGGCTGGTCATTTCCAGGGCGCCCAGGGCGGCGTCGGCGCCCTTGTTGCCCGCCTTGGTGCCCGCGCGCTCGATGGCCTGCTCGATGTTCTCGGTCGTCAGAACGCCGAAAAGGACCGGCACGCCGGTCTGGAGGGCCGCCTGCCCCACGCCCTTCGCGGCCTCCGCGGCCACATAGTCAAAATGCGGCGTCGCGCCGCGGATGACGCAGCCCAGCGCGATGACGGCGTCGTAGCGCCCGGACTCGGCCATCTTCTTGGCGACCAGGGGGATCTCGAAGGCGCCGGGGACCCAGGCCACGGTGATGTTGTCCTCCGGCACCCCGTGCCGCGCGAAGGTGTCCAGCGCGCCGCCGACCAGCTTGCCGGTGATGAACTCGTTGAAGCGGCTGGCAATGATGCCGAAACGCTTGTCGGACCCCGTGAAATGGCCCTCGATGATGTGCGTCATGACGTCTCTCCCTTGGCCGCCGCGCGGTCTGCCGCCGGGGCGTCCGTTGTTCCGTCCAGCAGGTGCCCGAATTTCTCCCGCTTGGTGCTCAGGTAAAATCTGTTGTGGTCGTTGGGGGCGATCACCAGGGGGACGCGCCCGGTGATCTTGACGCCGTAGCCCTCGATGCCCGCGCGCTTGGCGGGGTTGTTCGTGAGCAGGCGCATGCTCTTGATGCCCAGATCATACAGGATTTGCGCGCCGATGCCGTAATCCCGCGGGTCCGGGTCGAAGCCCAGGTGCACGTTGGCCTCGCAGGTGTCCATGCCCTTCTCCTGCAGCTCGTAGGCGCGCAGCTTGTTGAAGAGCCCGATGCCCCGCCCCTCCTGGCGCAGGTAGAGCAGCACGCCCCTCCCCTCGCCGGCGATCATTTCCAGCGCGCGGTGGAGCTGGGGGCCGCAGTCGCAGCGCAGCGACCCGAGCACGTCGCCCGTGAAGCACTCGGAATGCACCCGCGCCAGCACGTCCTCCCGGCCCTCCACCTCGCCGTAAACCAGGGCGAGGTGCTGGTACTCGTCCACGTCGTTCTCGTAGGCCGTGAGCGTGAAGTCCCCGTAGTCCGTGGGCAGGGTCACCGTGGCCACGCGGCGCACCAGCTTCTCCGTGCGGCGGCGGTGGTCAATGAGGTCCTTGATCGCGCAGATTTTGACGCCGTGCTCCCGCGCGAACACCTCCAGCTCGGGCATGCGCGCCATCGTGCCGTCCTCGTTCATGATCTCGCAGATGACGGCGGCGGGCCGCAGGCCGGCCAGCTTCATCAGGTCTATGGACCCCTCTGTCTGCCCGGCGCGCACGAGCACGCCGCCCTTCCGGGCGCACAGGGGGAACATGTGGCCCGGGCGCACCAGGTCGCCCGCCGTGGAGGCCGGGTCCGCCGCCACCAGGATGGACCGCGCCCGGTCCGCCGCGCTGATCCCCGTGGTCACGCCCTCGCGCGCCTCAAAGGACACATGGAACGCCGTGTTGAACATGGACGTGTTCTGCCGCGCCATGGGGGGCAGGTCCAGCGCCTTGATGCGGTCCTCCTCCATGGGCATGCAGATGAGGCCCCGGCCGTGGCGCGCCATGAAGTTCACCGCCTCGGGCGTGGCGAATTCGGCGGCCATCGTCAGGTCGCCCTCGTTCTCGCGGCCCTCGTCGTCCACAAGGATGACCATGCGGCCCCGTTTCAGGTCTTCCAAAATCTCGGACAGCGGACTGATCATGGGTACTCCTAGAGGAAGCCGTTCTGCCTCAGCGTGTCCAGGGTCACGCCGCCCTCCTCGCGCTTGAGGAAATGGCGGACATGCTTCCCCAGCACGTCGGCTTCCATGTTCACCGCGTCCCCCGCGCGCTTGTGCGCGAGGGTGGTGTGTTTCATGGTGGTCGGGATGACCGCGACGCTGAAGCGGTCGCGGTCGGGGTCAACAATCGTCAGGCTCACGCCGTCTATGGTGATGGAGCCCTTGGGCACGAGATAGGGAACCACGGCGTCGGGCGCGCGGAACCGCCACAGGGAGAACTCGCCCTGGTCGCGCACGCCCTCGACGCGCCCCACCCCGTCCACATGGCCCAGGACGAAGTGCCCGCCGAAGCGGCCGTCGGCGCGCATGGCGCGCTCCAGGTTCACCGCGTGGCCCGGCTTGAGCGCCCCGAGCGTGGTCCGCGCCCAGGATTCGGGGGACACCTGCACGGTGAAACTCTTCGGGGTGAACGCCGCCACGGTGAGACAGGCGCCGTCCACCGCCACGCTGTCGCCCAGGGCCAGGCCGCCGGTGACCTGCTCCGCCAGAATCTCCAGCTCCGCGCCGGACTTCCGCGCCACCACGCCGATTTCCTCGATGAGTCCCGTGAACATGCTAGACGCCTCCCTCCAAAGCGGCCAGCGGCCGGGTGTACGCCTCCACCATCAGATCCCCGCCGACGCGGGACACCTCCATCCCGTACAGCGGAATGGCCTCGTCCATGGTTTCCGCGCCGAGCCCCTCAACCGCCGTGACGGCGTCGCGGCCGCCCGCGATTTTCGGGGCGATGAAAAAGCAGACCTTGTCCACAATGCCCGCCTCGAAGGCCGAGGCCAGGGTGGCCCCGCCCCCCTCGATGAGCAGCGACGTGACGCCGCGCTCGGCCAGCACCCTCATGAGCAGCCGCATGTCCACGCCGCCCGGCCCCCCGGGCATGCGCAGAACCGCGTCCGCGAAGGGGTACGGCGTGGTGGAGGTGGTGGCGATCCAGGTGGGCGCCCCGCCCTTGCGGAAGACCTCGCGGTTGCCGTCGAGATACTCCCCCGCGTCCAGGATGATGCGGATCGGATTGCGCCCCGGGCGGTCGTCCAGCCGCGTGGTCAGGCTGGGATCGTCCAGCATCACCGTGCGGCTGCCGACCAGGATGGCGTCCAGGCTGTCCCGCAGCTCATGGGTGCGCCGCCGGGCGGCCTCGCCGCTCACCCACCGCGAATGGCCGGTGCGCGTGGCGATCTTGCCGTCGAGGGTCATGGCGCACTTCGCCACGACAAAGGGCAGCCCCGTCGTGATGAAGGTGAGGAACATCTCGTTCAGCCGACGCGCCTCCGCCTCCAGCAGCCCCGCCTCCACGGCGATGCCCGCCTCCCGCAGAAGGGCCAGACCGCGGCCCGCCACCAGGGGGTTCGGGTCGCGCATCGCGGCCACCACCCGCGCCGGGCGCAGCGCCGCCAGGAACGGCGCGCAGGGCGGCGTCTTCCCCTCGTGGGCACAGGGCTCCAGCGTGACATAGACCGTGGCCCCCGCAATGTCGCCGCCGGGGCACGCGCGCACCGCGTTCACCTCCGCGTGCGGCTCTCCGGCGCGCTCGTGCCAGCCCTCGCCGAGCACCACGCCGTCGCGGACAATGACACAGCCCACCATGGGGTTGGGGCTGGTCCTGCCGCGGCCGCGGGCCGCCAGTTCCAGCGCGCGCGCCATGTGTTTTTCATCATCGCGGGCCATTAAACGAAACTCCCGAAAGCCTTCCCGGCCTTCGGGGAAACGCGCGGACCCAACACCCGCCGCCCATTTCGGGCAGACGTGATGCCGTTGTTCCGCGACCTTCTCTCATCCGGACTGTACCGTCGGCCCCGGAATTCCACCGGAGTCTGCGCCGAAGCGCTCGCGGGCTTTCACCGCCGGTCGGGAGTTTCACCCTGCCCCGAAGGTCGTCTGTGGCGTCAACAACCCCCCTATTTTAGTCCAACCCGCCGTTCAGGTCAAATCACAGGGCAATCGCACTAAAATCCGTGGGTACTTTCTGGATGGAGTCTGGTAATTTCCCGCCGCCCGACCCCTTCAACGCTGAAAGCGTTTCCGAATATAGCCCAGGCCAGGCCGCCGCCCAAAGGGCCAGGCCTGCCCTGGGTTGC
>JAAYBR010000006.1 GCA_012730045.1 Candidatus Hydrogenedentota bacterium
AGCTGGCCGCCCTCGCCGGGCTTGGCGCCCTGGGCCATCTTGATCTGGATCTCGTCGGCGTTCACGAGGTACTCATTGGTCACGCCGAAGCGGCCCGAGGCCACCTGCTTGATCGCGCTGCGGCGCAGGTCGCCGTTCGGGTCGCGCTCGAAGCGCCTCGGGTCCTCGCCGCCCTCGCCGGTGTTGCTGCGGCCGCCGAGGCGGTTCATGGCGATGGCCAGGTTCTCGTGGGCCTCGCGGCTGATGGAGCCGAAGGACATGGCGCCGGTGCAGAAGCGCTTCACGATCTCCGACGCGGGCTCCACCTCGTCCAGCGGGACCGGGGTCCCCTTTTTGAACTTCAGCAGGCCGCGCGGCGTCGCCAGCGTCCGGTTGCGGTTGTTCACCTCCCCGGCGAACTCGTCGTAGGTGGCCGCGTCGCCGAGCTTCACGGAGTGCTGGAGCTTGGCGATGGTGACGGGGTTCCACTGGTGGAATTCGCCGCGCCGACGCCAGCGGTACTGGCCGCCCGTGTCCAGCTCGACGCCGCGGGCTGGGCTGTCCGGCCAGGCCATGGCGTGGCGAAGCAGGGTCTCGCGCGCGATCTCGGCGAAGCCGATGCCGCCGATGCGCGACGCCGTGCCGGTGAAGCAGGCGTCCATCACCTCCGGGCCGATGCCCACGGCCTCGAATATCTGCGCGCTGCGGTAGCTGTGCAGCGTGGAGATGCCGATTTTGGACATGGTCTTGAGCATGCCCTTCTCGACGGCCTTGACGAAATTCTTGCGGGCGTCGTCGGCCGAGACCTCGGTTACCACGCCGCGCGCCACCAGCTCGTCCAGGGTCTCAAAGGCCGTGTACGGGTTGACCGCGGCGGCACCGTAGCCGATGAGCAGGCAGAAGTGCATGACCTCGCGGGCCTCGCCGGTCTCGACGACCAGCCCGCAAAGGCTCCGCTTCTGGCGGCGCACCAGGTGCTGGTGCACGGCGCCGACGGCCAGCAGGCCCGGCGCGGCGGCCTGCTCCAGGCACAAACCCCGGTCGCTCAGGACGACCAGGGTGCAGCCCTCGTCCACCGCGCGCTCCGCCTCGGCGCACATGCGGTCGAGCGCCTCCTTGAGCGCGGCCTCGCCGCCCCGCGCCCCGAAGAGCGTGGAGACGGTCCGCGCGCGGAGGCCCGGCAGGTTCAGGGCCTTCAGCTCGGCGGTCTGGGCGTTTGTGAGCACCGGCGACGTCAGCCGGAGCTGGCGGCAGTCCTCCTCCGCCTCCGCCAGCAGGTTGCCCTCGCGGCCGATCGTCGTCTCGAGGGACATGACGATCTCCTCGCGGATCGGGTCAATCGGCGGGTTGGTCACCTGCGCGAAGAGCTGTTTGAAGTAGTTGAACAGAAGCTGCGGGCGCAGCGAGAGCACCGCCAGCGGCGCGTCGTTGCCCATGGAGCCCGTGGGCTCCTTGCCCGTCCGCGCCATGGGGGCCAGCAGGATTTCCATGTCCTCGCGGGAGTAGCCCAGCGCCACCTGCCGTTCCTTGAGCGGCGTCGGCTCGGCGGGGGCGGCCGACGCGGATTGGCCGGCCAGGGTGACGCGGTTCTTGTCCAGCCAGGCCCGGTAGGGGCGGCGGGACGCGAAGCTCTCCTTGATCTCCTCGTCGTTGACGATGCGGCCCTCGGCGGTGTCCACGAAGAACATCCGGCCGGGCTCGAGCCGCCCCTTCTTGACGATCTTCTCCTGCGGGATGTCGAGCACGCCCGCCTCGGAGGAGAGGACCACGCGGCCGTCGTCGGTCACCCAGTAGCGCGACGGGCGCAGGCCGTTGCGGTCGAGCACCGCGCCCACCCGCACGCCATCGGAGAAGATCATGGAGGCGGGGCCGTCCCACGGCTCCATCTTGCAGGACATGAACTCGTAGAAGGCCTTCCTGCGGTCGGGCATGGTCTCGTGGCCGGCCCAGGGCTCGGGCACCATCGTGGCCATGGCCATGCCGAGGGGCCAGCCGCCCCGCACCAGCACCTCAAAGGCGTTGTCGAAAATCGCCGAGTCGCTGTACCCCGGCGTCAGCACGGGCAGCACCTTCTTCACATCGTCCCCCAGCGCCGGGCTGGAGAAGTGGGCCTCGCGCGAGGCGAACATGTTGATGTTTCCGCGCAGCGTGTTGATCTCGCCGTTGTGCGCCAGGAAGCGGAAGGGCTGCGACAGGGGCCACGACGGCAGCGTGTTCGTGCTGTACCGCTGGTGCACCAGCGCGATGGCGCTCTGGAAGAGCGGGTCGCCCAGGTCGGGGTAGTAGCGGTCCATCACCGCGGGGAGCATGAGCCCCTTGTACACAATGGTCCGGGACGACAGGCTGCAAACGTAGTACTGGTCCATGCCGGGCAGGTCCATCGCCCGGATCGCCAGCGAGGCCGACTTGCGGATGACGAAGAGTTTGCGCTCGAAGGCGTCCCGGTCGAGGCCCGGCGCCGCGCCGATGAACACCTGCATGATCACCGGCTCGTTGCTCCGCGCCAGCCACCCGAGCACGCCGTTGTCGCGCGGCACGTCGCGCCAGCCCAGGAGCACCTGCCCCTCGTCCGCGATGGCCCGGTTGATCCGGGCGATGCACGCCTCGCGCGACGCCGCGTCCCGCGGCAGGAAGACCATGCCGGCGCCGTAGGCCCCGGGCTCCGGAAGGGCAAACCCCATCGCCTCCGCCTCGCGCTGGAACAGCGCGTGCGGGAGCTGCATCAGCATGCCGCAGCCGTCGCCCGTCTCCGGGTCGCACCCGCAGGCGCCCCGGTGCGTCAGGTTCACCAGGATGCGGTAGCCGTTCCGCACAATCTCATGGTCCGGATGCCCGTCCACGTTGCACAGGAACCCGATGCCGCACGCATCGCGCTCGTATTCGGGCAGGTTCAGTCCGCGGCTGGCGGCAATGTCGCGGTCCGTCGGGTAGGTGTACACGGTTGCTTATTCCTTTCGCCCGGCGCGCGCCGGACCGCCCGCTTGCGGTCCGCAACACGCGCCGGAAACACGGCTGCCGGATAAAACTTCCGCCCACCGAAATCCGTTCGATGGGCGTTTCTGCGGTCTCAGCATCCGAAAAATGCTTTCCGTACGGTATGATACGGCCTGGCCGTGCGAGAAATCAACTCCCATTTACCCCTGTTGGGTCCGTCATCTGCAAGTCATTGCCTTTCAGTGATATGCAGAGATACCACCCCCCACTTTCTGAAAACTGGCACCCCGAAAAAACTACCAAAATGTATCTTTTTATCGGGAGTGCTTCGGTGAAGGGGGATGATTCCTGCTTTTTCGGGGTTTTCAGGATACTCTCCCTTAAGAAGAAGCATCCCCCGGAGCGGGGCTCCGGGGGATGACAAGGTGCCAGTCAGACAGAGAGCATCAGGAGCTCGCGGTGAACATTCCGATCAGCTCCGCCATCGGGCGGTTGACCGGCGCGGGGCCGGTCTGGTCATAGCGCAGGAACTCCACATGCCCGTCCATGTAGAGCACGTTGCTGCCGCCGGGAACGTGGTTGAAGGCGGCGGCGTTGGTGCTGACCTGGTCGAACATCATGAATATGGTGCTCTGGGCCATGTTGGAGGCGCCGGGGTTGTTGATGTCCGTGATGAGGAACCGCTCGATGCCCTCGCGCAGGCGGTAGACCGTGTTGCCGCCGCCGTTGCCGTAGCCCGCGTACGCCACCGGCAACTCGGCGTCCTGGTCGGCCTTTGGATACATCCCGTGGCGGGTCGGAGGACTGGCGATATAGGGCGCGATGCCCGCGATGTCCCCCAGCAAGGACTCAAGGGCCGCGGCAAGCTGGACCGGCGCCGGGGAATTCGCGTCCGGCACCTCGTCCGCATCCACCATGGAGCTGAGGACAGAATAGAGGGTGAACGAACCGATGGGCCGCTGCTCGCGGTCATTGTCGAAAACCCATCCAAGATAGGTGTAGCTGTTGTCCACCGCGCGCCCGCAGTCGCCGCCGTGGTTGGCCGCATACCCGAAGCACCACTCGCCGTCCAGCTTGGCCCGGTCAAGACTCTCGTCCAGCGAGGCGCTGGAGGGACAGAAGGCAATCATCGGGTCGGTCAGGTACTCTGGAAAAATGACAAACACGTTGGGACCCGCGTCAAGCACCCCGCGGTAGGTGCCGTCTTTCTTGAGATACGCGCCCGCCTGCAGGGGCGGAAAGGCGCCCTTGGCCTCGTTGGCGTACATCTTGAAAACCAGCCCCCATTGCTTGAGGTTGTTCTGGCAGCTGGCGCGCCGCGCGGCCTCGCGGGCGCGGGCCAGCGCGGGCAGCAGGATCGCTGCCAGAATGCCGATGATGGCGATGACCACCAGCAGCTCGATCAGGGTAAAGCCTCGTCTCTGTTTCATGTCTTCTCTCCTTGTTGTTTCACACCTGCGGATATGATTCACGGGCGCATGCCCATCTGCGCACATGCACATCCCCGGCACCGCCACCACCATTATCTTAAGATAGTGCGTGCTTTTTGTCAATGGCCGGGATGATAATTGTGATAAAGACGGAAAGGGGGCGGCTGGCCGAAAGGAACCCGCTGGCGCAGGGAAGGGCAAATAGGCTGGAGCAGTTTCAGGGTGAGACGCGGCATTTCCAAGAGGGTGTCGAGCGCAGGTACTGCGGTGGTATGGGCTTCCAGCCCGTGTTTCATGGGCTGCATTCATGACCCAAAACACGGGCCTAAAGTCCGTGCCGCCTCGGAGCCCATCCCCGGCATCCTGTTTTGGATGCGGCGTTTCTTCCTTGGAATGCTCTAAATCCTGCGTGGACCTTTTCCATCGGGGAGGAAAAAGTCGTCCGCCGTGAGTTCAAGCTGCTGAGCCATGTCGAGGGAGTAGTCCAGCAGGCCCATCTTGGGATAACGCCCGTTGCTGCCCATGGTGAACTTGACCCCGGCGGCCTTGGCCTGGCGGAGCCAGGGCAGTTTGGGCAGGCGGAACCCGGAACTGATCTCCAGCGCCACACCGTGCTTCACCAGCGCGTCCACCACCTTCGCCACACGTTCCTCGGTCCACAGGGTGTCGTAGTCAGCGGCGAAGGCGGCCGGCAGCCAGGTGCCGTTGGCCAGAATGTCCATGGACATGGTCTCAATGATCTGGAGGTGCCAGTCCACGTAGCGGGCCATGAACTCCTGCGCCGTGCCCAGGCCCTCGGGCTTCTCCCAGAGTTTCATCCGCCGCCCGTCCGGCCCGGGGAAGGTCATGGTGTCCGTGAGGATGTAGTCCAGCCTCTTCAGGGCCTCCCTGGAGAAGCCGCTCTTCCAGTCCAGCCACTCCGCCTGCACCCCTTTAAACACGGGCTTTCCCGCCAACGTGTCCAGATGCCGCAGCAGCTCTTCATCGTTGCTCAGCACCACGGGGTAAACATTCTCCTTGGTCCCCGCGTGCTCCACAATGCCGAATTTCACGCCGCGCTCCGCGGACAGCGCCACCACCTGGTCCACCGTGCTGTTGTCCAAGTGCACATGCAGGTCCACCAGGGGGAACGGCGGCTTCTCCGCGGTCCCCGCCGTCCGCGCTCCGCTTGCGCACCCCGCCAGCCCGGCGAAAGCCGCCCCGCAGAAAACCCGCCGCGTCATGCGCATGGTGATTATTCCTTCCCCGTCAAGGCCGCGCCAACGCCGGCCAGTCGCAGACGTTAAGCATGCCGTGAACGACGGTGGACAAATCCGGGTACTCCGTCCCGCCGGACAGGACCGTCTCCTCCCACGTCCGGGGCGGCGCCTCGGCGTCCACACCGGCGATCCGGCCGGGCGCCAGTGCGGCCGCGCAGTGGGCGGCTATGACAAACCCCTCCGTCGCCGTGATCCGGCAGGTCTCCCCTTCCCTCCCGCCGGTCAGGTAGTTGGCACAGCAGGCAAGGTCCGACGTCCACATGCCCGTCTGGGACCGCCCCAGCAGGTAGGCGCGGAAAAAGGTCTGCCAGTTACCGCCGAAAGGTTCGTCCCAAGGTTTGTGGGCGGAGACGGAGAACGTCTCCCCCGTGTCCCGCAGGTCCACCACCAGCACGTCCTCCCCCCGCCCCACCAGCGCGCGCAGCGCGTCCGCCTTGCCCAGCCAGGCGGCCTTTCCCTGCCGACAGGCCACGATGCGAAGACCGGTTACCGATGCGGGGGTGATCCGCACCGCAGGGAGGAACACACCCGGCTCGGGCTGGAGCACCAGCCGCCGCACGGCGCACCCCGCCCAGGTGCCCGCCTCCGCCTCCCATAAGGGCGCGGCTGCGCCGTCCGCAATCTCCGCCGCGCCGACCAAGGCGGCCAGATCGGAAGGTTCGGGCTTCCGCCAAGTCTTCTTTAAGGTATCCAGTTGGTCGCGGTTCAAGTCATAGACCGACCGCGCTCCCTCCAAATTCAGCACTTGGCCGCCGGGAGCGCAGTGGGATTCCTCCTCCGTGAGGACGTCAAACTCCCCCTCCACCACCGGGTCGTCCTTCCCCAGGAGCCATCGGCGCATCCACCGGATGGTCGTCTGGCGGAGGAGGGGCGTGTAGCCGTGCTCCTCGTTCGCCTCGACAAGGTCCAGCCGCTCGGGAAACCCGAGGTTCCCGAACACACGTTTGGCGGAGCGGTAGGTGTCCCAGGCCCCCTGGATGTCAAAGAAGTCCTTCGTGGCGCAGCACATCAGGGTGGGCTTGGGCGCGCGCATGCAGACGTAGTCCGCGTGGTCCATGCCGAAGGCCGTCTGGCCGAAAATATTCTGCTCGGCGTCCTGGGGGCCGATGGTCTCCAGCAGGCGCTTCATGGAAGTGAGGTAGCACGCGGGCGCGGCGCAGTAAATGCGGTCGTCGAGGGCCATGAGATAGCTGGAAAGCGTGCCGCCGCCGGAGTTGCCGCAGCAGCCGAACCGCGTCCGGTCAATGTCCTCCCGCGACTCCAGATAGTCCAGGGCGCGCATGCCGTCCCAGACGCGGACCTGCGCAAGATTGGACCCCAGGAGGATGCAGCCCGTCCCGGCGAGCATGTGGCCCGTGGTGCCGGGATGGGCCGTCTTGCCGTCCGGCGTGAGGAGCTGCCCGCGCTCGCCCTGGTCCACGGGGTCATAGATCAGCGCGGCCATTCCGTTCCGTGCGAACCCGATGCAGAGGCGCTGGTAGTTCTCATACGCCTTGCCGTTCTCGCTGTGGCCGCAGGGCACCAGCACGGCGGGGTGCGGTCCCGGGTCCGGGGGCAGGAACAGCAGGGCCGTCACGAAGAACTTCGGGCGGCTCTCGAAAACGACCTTCTCATAGCGGAACCCGTTCCCCTCCCCTCTCCCGGTGATCTGCGGGTTGAGGGGGGTGCGCTCCGGAAAGCCGGCCAGCTGGCGGATGAAGAACGCCTTCATCTCCTCCTGGTACGCCGCCACGGCCTCCGGCGTGGTGAGCTCCGCGCGCCGCGCCGCGGCGCGGTCCAGCGCCTCGGAGGCCCGGGCGTTCAGAAAGGCCGCCATCATATTCGACGGGTCCGGCAGCTCCGGGACGTTCTTGAGGATTTCGGAAGCCCACTCCGCGGGAAACGGGTCCTGCGCCCGTACGGACGGCGCGGCGGACAGGACCGCGGCGAGAAAAAGGGAAAGAGGAAACAGATGTCTCATGGCAACCTCCTGGATCATTTAAACCGTTGCACCGGAGCAATTCCGTATCCGCTGTCGCCCTGCCGACGGTCAACGCGTCATCGCGAGCGCAGCGAAGCGACCTCGTGCCCGCCATCGCACTGCCGACAAGCGATTGCTTCACTTCGTTCGCAATGACGGCTTAGGCGACGGCACACGCCCAACCAACGGTCAACGCGTCATCGCGAGCCCCTGACCGCCGTGAGGCGGGAATTCGCATAAGAAAGTTGGCTCCCTGCATGATGATGTCGCGGGTCCCACAGAGTGGCCGGAGCTCGAATGGTGTCAGCGTACCCGTTCGCGAGCATGG
>JAAYBR010000007.1 GCA_012730045.1 Candidatus Hydrogenedentota bacterium
CCTCGCTGCTGAACGCCCTGGACCCGGAACTGGAGCTGCACACCCTCGACCTGAGCCGCGTGACCGAGAAGGGGCGCCACGCCACCACACTGGCCCGGCTCTTCATGATCGCCGGGGGCATCCGCGTGATTGACACCCCCGGCATCCGGCATCTGGGCCTGTGGGACGTCACCCCCGCCGAGGTGGCCTTCTACTTCCCCGAGCTGGCGGCGGCGGCCCCGGACTGCAAGTACCGCAACTGCACGCACGTCCACGAGCCGGACTGCGCGGTGCTGCGGGCCGTGGACGAGGGGCGCATCCCCGCCCCGCGCTACGCCTCCTACGCGCGCATCCGCGCCAGCCTCGAGTCGGAAACCGGAACCACCCCGGGCCGGGTGCGGCCCACCGGGGAGCCCTGGAAACTGCTGTGATGGTCAACCTGGCCTGCATTCTGGCCGCGGTCCTTGTGCTCTGGAAGGCGGCCGACTGGTTTGTGGACGGCGCGGTGGGCCTGGCCGAGCGGCTGGGCGCGCCCAAGATGCTGGTGGGCATCGTTCTCGTGAGCTTCTGCACCACGGCCCCGGAGTTCATGAGCTCCTTCCTCGCCACCCTCCAGGGGCAGCCCGTCATCGCGCTGGGGAACGCCGTCGGCTCCATCACGGTGGACGTGGGCGTCGCCCTCGCGCTGGCCGCCCTCCTGGCGTCCACCCCGCTCCAGGCGGACCCCCTCATCTTCCGCACCAGCGGCGTCTTCGTCCTCCTCGCGCTGGGGCTGGGCTTCGCCCTCTGCATGGACGGAACCCTGGGCCGCCTCGACGGCGCGGTGCTCCTGGCCTCGTATGCCGGCTATGTCACGGTGGCCTACCGTCAGTACGCGCGGCGGCAGAAGGATCCGGTGGTCCGCGAGCGCATGGCGGCCCTGGCGGAGCATGAGCAGGCTGTGGCCTCCATATCCACGCCGAAGATTGTGGGACTGTTCGCGGGGGGCATTGCGGGCGTTCTCGCGGGCGCGGAGCTGCTCATCCACGGCGCCGTCGGCGTGGCCGCGGCGTTCGGCCTCCCCCCGGAGGTCATCGGCCTGACCGTGGTCGCCATCGGCACCTCCGTGCCGGAAATCGTCACCTGCGTCGCCTCGGCCCTCAAGAGGCAGTCGCAGATCGGCGTGGGCAACATCATCGGCGCGGACATTTTGAACATCTGCTGGGTCGCCGGAGCCTCCGCCGTGGCGAACCCCCTCACCGCCGAGGTCAAGGTCATCTGGTTCATGTTTCCCGCGGCGCTGGTGCTGGTGGGCGCGATGGTGGTCCTGCTGCGGATGGGGTACAACCTGACGCGCTGGAACGGCGCGGTGCTGCTTGCCCTCTACGCGGGCTACATGGCCCTGCTGCTGCTCGGCGCGGGCCGCTGACCGCGCCTACCGCTTGAGGATGCCGCCCCGGCCCTGGCTGAGGTAGATGCCCTGGAGGTTCATGCGCAGCTCGTCCGGGTTGTCCGAGGCGATCATGGCCTCCTCCTCCCGGATCAGCCCCTCCTTGATAAGGAGCGCCAGACTCATGTTGAAGGTCTGCATGCCGTCCTCGGCCCCGCCCGCCACGGCGTTCGGAATCTGCTTCACGTTGTTGTCCCGGATCAGCCCCGCGATGCCGGGGTTGGAGATCATGACCTCGATGGCGGGCACGCGGCCCTTGCCGTCCTTCGCGGGAAGCAGGCGCTGCGAGATGCAGGCCTTGAGCTGGAGCGCGAGCTGGGAGCGGATCTGCGCGTGCATGTTCGAGGGGAACATGTCCATGATCCGGTCAATGGTCAGCATCACGTTGGTCGTGTGCAGGGTCGAGAAGACCAGGTGCCCCGTCTCCGCCGCCGAAATGGCCGCCTGGAAGGTCTCCGCGTCGCGCATCTCGCCGATGAGAATGACGTCGGGGTCCTCGCGCATCACGGCGCGCAGCGCCGACAGGAAGTCGTGCGTGTCAATCGCCACCTCGCGCTGCGTCACCACGCTGCGCTTGTTACTGTGCAGGTACTCGATGGGGTCCTCCAGCGTCACGATGTGCAACCGCTTGCGCTGGTTGATCCAGTCCACCAGCGACGCCAGCGTGGTGGACTTGCCGCTGCCCGTCGTGCCCGTGATCAGCACCAGCCCGCGCGGCATGCCGGCGATCTTCTCAAGCACCGGCGGCAGGTGCAGCGTGTCAAAATCCAGAATCTTGCCCTTGACGTGGCGCAGGACCATCGCCGTGGACCCGCGCTGCTTGAGGACGTTCACGCGGAACCGCCCCAGCCCGGGCACCCCGTGCGCCAGGTCGGCGTCGCCCCGCTTCTCGAAGTCCGCCCGCTGGTACTCGTTCATCATCTCGTCCAGAAACGAGTTCATGTCGGCGAAGGTGAGCGGTTCGGCGGGCAGGAACCGTATCTCGCCGTCAATGCGCACCGCGGGCGGGCTGCCCACGGAGATGTGCAGGTCCGACGCGCCGTTCTTCACGGCGTAGCCGAGCAGCTTCTTGAGTTTGGACTTCTGGGGCTCGTCCCCGTTGCTCTTGACCACCGTTTCGTCCGACATGGCTTCTTCCTCCCGTCACAGGTCCGACGCGCGCAAAGCCGCGGCGCTGGCCTTGATCTTTTCCGCGATGCGCACGATGTCCCCCATGTCCTCCTCCGTGCCGAGGAGCTTCTCGTGGGTGGTCCAAGTGCCGCTGCGGCGGCACAGGTCCTCGGCCACGGGGCACCGCACCCCCTCATAGCCGCCCAGCTTCCGGAACAGCGGCTGCTCGTAAAGCGGCAGGGGGTACACGGCGGCGACAGGCCAGCCCTCGGCGTTCGCCGCCGCGAGGAACTGCGCCCGCGTGCAGCCAAAGGCCTCCTCGTCCACGCGCAGGCAGAACAGATGGTAGGCCCGCCGCGTGATGCGGTTGCTCTTCGGCTGGGGGATCAGCCCCTCCACGGCCCCGAGGCCGTTGTTCAGGATCATGGCGTTGCGCTCCCGGCGGAGCGTCTGCTCCTCCAGCCGCGCGAGCTGGCAGGACAGGAGGGCCGCCTGGAACTCCGTCAGGCGGACGTTCGTCCCCGGGTTCTCGTGGTGGTACCACGGCATGCCCGCCGCCCGGCCGCAGTTCGTGAGGGACCGGCACATCGCCGCCAGGGCGTCGTCGTCCGTCACAATCGCGCCGCCCTCGCCCGCCGTGATGTTCTTGGACTGCTGGAAGCTGAAGACGCCGCACTTCCCCACCGTGCCCGCGCCCTTGCCCTTCCAGTGGCCGCCCCAGGCGTGGCACGCGTCCTCAATGATCGGAATGCCCGCGTCCGCCGCGAGGTCGCACAGCCGGTCCATGTCGCAGAACCGCCCGCCGAAATGCACCGGCATGATGGCCTTCGTGCGCGGGGTCAGCGCCTCCGCCACCCGGTCCGGGTCCAGGCACCAGGTATGGTCGAGGTCCGCGAACACCGGGCGCGCCCCCACCCGCAGCACCGCGCTCGCCGTCGCCACAAAGGTGAACGGCGGCACGATCACCTCGTCCCCCGGGCCGATGCCCAGCGCCTGCAGCACGATCTCCAGGGCCGTCGTGCCGCTGTTCGCCGTCACGCAGTGCCGCGCGCCCTGGAACGCCGCCCACTCCCCCTCAAACGCCGCCACCCGGTCGCCGTAGAACCACTTGCCCGACTCCAGCACCCCCAGCAGCGCCGCCCGCTCCGCGTCGTCAAACTGCGGCCACGAAGGCCACGCCTTCTCCGGCCCGCGCACCGGTGCGCCGCCCAACACCGCCAACGTCCCATGCTCGGAAGAACCCATATTTCCTTGACTCCTTAAAAAGCCCAATTTCCGGCGGGGAAAGAAACCCTCCGGCACGGCCCTGCTGCTTCCGCCCTTGCCGTCAGTATACCACGCGGAGACAGGTATGCTGAACCCCGGCGCAATGCGAAAAGCGGGCGTTTTCCGGAAAGAGTTTTCCTCACACGGAGGCGCCGAGGCGCGGAGGGAGAAAGAGGAAAGAGGCCAAGCTGGAGCTTGGCGATCCCAGGGGGCGACAGGCCCAGGCCCGTTGTCCAAGGGGGTCAGCCCCGGCCGCTCAGACGCTTTTTCCCGCCTGCTTGAATCTTTCCAGGATGCCGCGCAGGCGCTCGACTTGGTCGGGGTGTTTGTCGCAGAGGTTGGTGGTTTCGCCGGGGTCGGCTTCGAGGTCGTAGAGCTGGACCGGGGGCAGGGTTTTGCTTTCGGGGGAGTTGGGCTTGGGCGCGCTCCAGCCGCCGGAGCCGGGGCAGTCTATGAACTTCCATTTGCCCTCGCGGAGGGCGAAGTATCCGTCCACGGAGTGGTGGACCACGGCGGGCCGGGGGGTGGCGGGGGCGCGGCCCTCGAGCAGGGGCAGGAGGCTCCAGCTGTCCTCCCCGGCGTCGGGGGGTGGCGCGGCCCCGGTGATCTCGGCGGCGGTGGCGAGCAGGTCGGTCAGGCAGACGGTGTCGGCGCAGGTGGTGCCGGGCGCGACCCGGCCCGGCCAGGCGGCAATAAAGGGGACGCGGTGGCCGCCCTCGAAAATGTCCGCCTTGTGTCCCCGGAAGGGCCCGCCGGGGTGGTGTCCTTTGGCGGCCAGCTCCTCGAAGTTGGCCATGGGGCTGCACCCGTTGTCGCTGGTGAAGATGAACAGGGTGTTCTCAGCCATGCCCGCCTCCTCCAGCGCGGCGCGGAGCCGGCCCACGGACGCGTCCACCTCATGGACGAAGTCCCCGTAGACATTGGTCTCCCCCCTGCCCCTGAACTCCTCGCGGGAGAAGATGGGGGTGTGCGGTGCCGTGAGGGGGAAGTACAGGAACAGGGGGCTTTCACCGGCGCGCTCTTTGTGCCGCTGCACCACGCCGACCGCCTCGTCCGTGAGGCGTTCCAGCACCCGGTCCATCTGGAATCCCGGCGCGACGGGGCCCGCCCGGTAGTAGGCCGGTTTTGGGCTGTCGGCCAGCGTCCCGGAGGGCGGCTCCTCCACGCGGTCGTTGCGGATGTAGACATAGGGCGGCATGTCGAGGGAGGCGGAGATGCCGAAAAACTCGTCGAACCCCAGGGCGCAGGGGCCGTACTGGAAAGCCCGCGTGTAGTCCGTCCGCCCGCGGGACGCGGGCTTGCCCTCTGCGGTGGTCCAGTCGAGGCCAAGGTGCCACTTGCCGACGCAGGCCGTGTGATAGCCCCGGTCCTTGAGCAGGGCGGCGACGGTCTGGCGGCCCGGCTCGATGAGCGGCGCGGACCACCCGTCCAGCACGCCGCGTTTCAGGCGGCTGCGCCAGCAGTAGCGCCCCGTGAGGATGCCGTAGCGGGTGGGCGTGCAGACCGCCGAACCGGAATGGGCGTCGGTGAAGACGCGCCCCGCGCCCGCCAGCGCGTCCAGATGCGGAGTGGGAATCTTTCCCTGCGGGTTCAGGCAGCGCAGGTCGCCCCAGCCCAGGTCGTCCGCCAGCACATGGACAATGTTCGGGCGCGCGCCCGCGCCGGCGGCGCGCACGGTCCGGCGGCCCAGAGCGGCCCCCGCCACAGCGGCAAGGGAGGCGGCAAGAAAGTCGCGGCGTCTCATCATCGGGGTCCTCCTGCGCGCCCATTCTACGCCGCGCGCCCGGCGAGTTTCCCCCCCAAAAAAACCTGGTCGCCGGATACGGCGTCGTGAGAACCGAAGCCAAAGCGAGAACGAGGTTGCTTCAGTCGCTCCGCTCCTTCGCAATGACTGCGGAAATCAACGTCATTGCGAAGGAGCGGAGCGACTGAAGCAACCTCTTGTCGGAAAGCCTCCGGTTCTCCGCATGTCATTGGGTGAACGGACACCTTTGCGCGCCGTCGGCGCTTTCACTTTGAACCCACAAGGAACTAGCCTCTCCGGCGCCTCCATGACCCATCTCTTATGCGGCGATCCCCCCGGAAGTGGGGCTTGCCGGGGGCGGTGGTATAGAATACTTGGGTTATGGAAACGTGCCTGGTTCTGGACAATGTGAGCAAACGCTACGGGCGGACCCTTGCGGTGGATTCGCTGTGTCTGGAGCTGCGCCGCGGCGAGGTGATGGGGCTGCTGGGTCCGAACGGCGCGGGCAAGAGCACGACGCTGGGGATGGTGTCCGGACTGGTCCGCCGGACCTCGGGCCGGATTGAAATCTTCGGGCTGGACGCCGACCGGCGGTTCATGGAGGTCATCGCGCGCATGGGCGTGCTGGTGGAGCGGCCGGCGTTTCCGGAATACCTGACGGTGCGCCGGGTGCTGAAATGGCTCGTCCGGCTCTCCGGAAGGGCGACATCGGTGGACTGGGCCCTGCGCGTGACGGGGCTGGACGCTGTGTCGGGCATGAGGGTGGGGCGGCTCTCGCAGGGCATGCGGCAGCGGCTGGGCATCGCGCAGGCGATCCTCGCGGAGCCGGAGCTGCTGGTGCTGGACGAGCCGACCTCCGGACTGGATGTGGAAAGCACGCGGGAGACACTGGCCTTCCTGCGGAAACTGGCGGACGAGGTGTCGGTGGCCATCCTCTTTTCGAGCCACCAGATGGCGGAGGTGGAGATTCTGTGCGACCGGGTGGCCGTGATGCGCGGGGGCCGGCTGACGGCCTGCGAGCGCACGGCGGCCGTGCTGTCGTGGGACTTCTCCCGGCTGGAGGTGCTGTGCGACCGGGCGGAGGAGGCGGCCGCGGCCCTGACCGCGCAGCCGTGGGTGACGGCGGCGGAGGCGCTGCCCGCCGGGGTGCGCGTCACCCTCCGGGAGGAGGACGCCGACCGGACCGCCGCCTTCCTGGTGTCCGGGGGCTTCCATGTGCGGGGCATCGTGCCGAAGCGGCGCACGCTGGAGGAGTATTTCTTGAAGGCGACCCGGCCATGACGCGGCGCGTGCTGAACATGTTTCTGGCCGAGGCTACCCGGTGCCTGCGCCTGCGCCAGACCTGGGCGGGCGGGGCCGCCGTGGCGGTGGCGGTGGGGATGATGCTGGCGCGGGGCGGCGTCGCCCGCGACGGCCGCGCGGACTACGACTTCATCGCCCGCGCCATGCCGGCGGGGATCGGTCTGGCGGCCTTCATCATGCTGCTGGCCTGGAGCGCCTGCCTCGTCGCGCCGGAGCTGGGGTCGGGCGCCATCCGCCTGTCCCTGACGCGCCCCGTGCGCCGCGGCGAATATGTGCTGGGCAAGTTCCTTGCGGCGGCCGCCTACGCCGTGCTGCTGGCGCTGGAGGCCTCCGCGCTGGCCTGGGCCGCCGCTGCGGCCCTGGGCGAAATCACCGGCGTGGAGTTTGGCGGCGAGCTGCTCTTCACCAAGGAGGAGATGGCGTTCGCCTGGCTGGGGGGCACCGCGCTGGCGATGCTGCCGCTGCTGGCCGGGGCCGCGCTGGGCCTGTTCGTCTCCTGCTGCACCCGCAGCACGGGCCTGGCCGTCTCCGCCACCTTTGGTATCTGGATCCTCCTGGACCTCGTGAAGCATTTCCTGGGTGTGGACCGCCTGATCTTCACCACCTATCTGGAGTCGTGCTGGCAGGTCTTCGCCAACCGGGCGGACGGGCTGGACGCAGAATGGCTGCCCATGGCGGGACAGTGCGCCGGGGCGTCGTTGGGGGCCACGGTGCTCCTGCTGGCGGGGGCCGTGCTGGTCATGCGGCGTCGGGACATTTCAGGATGATCGCGGCGGTCCTGGGCCTTGCCCTGGCGGGCCTCACCTTTCTGCCGCCGGAGGAGGCCCCCGGCCTGTGGGCGGGCGGCCCGAAACCCCTCAGCGGCGAGGCGCTCACCAACTACCGTCCTGCCGACCTCGACGGCGACGGCGCGCCGGAGCTCCTCTTCCCGGACCGTGTCTGGTTCCAGCGCGAAGGCTGGTTTCCCGCAGAGGCCCGCGCGTCCCTGCCGGCAACGCTGGCCGGAAAGACACTGGACGTTTTTCAGGGCGCCCTCTACGGGCTGGGGAACGGCCGCCTGGCCGCCACGCGCTGGACCGGGGAGGCGTTTGAGCCCCTGTTCGACCAGGCGCTGGACGCACCGCTGGAGGACCGGGGCGGGGTCAGCCGTTTCCTGCACGACCTGGACGGCGACGGCGTGCCGGAGGTGGTCTGCGCGGAAGAGCGCGGCCTCCGGATTTTCGCCAGGAAGGGGGACGCGTACCGTCCTGCGGGCCTGCTGGCGGTTTATCCCGACCTCTCCCTGGAGGAGCCCCCTGCGAGCACGCTCTGGCCGCGGCCGCGCAGGCAGCTCACCTTCCCCGCCCGGCGGCTTTCCTGCGATGTGACCTGCGGCGCCATGACCGTGGCCATCCTGTTCCCCCAGCCGGGCCCGGGCGGGCGGCCGGCCTATGCGCGCCGCACCCATCCGCTGTCGCTGGAAGGCGGCGGCTATGCCGTGGAACCGGCTGCGGGCGTCTGGCACGGCCGCCCCGTGGAGCCGTTCCTGCGGCCGTGCCGCCTCAACGGCGACGACATCCCCGACTTCGCCGGGGTGCGCATGTCGCACACCCGGGGCCGGGTGCTGAACACGCCGGTCATGGAATACTGGGCCACCCTGGACGGCGGCAAAACCTTCGCCGTGCGGCGCAGCGTGTGCGTGCCGGGATTCCGCCCGCAGGGCGGGTTCATGGACATGGACGGGGACGGGCTGTCGGACCTGGTGACGGAGGGCTCCCCGCTCTTTGACAGGGGCGCGCGGGAGACGGCCGCCCATCTGGTCACGAAGCACACCCTTCCCCACGAGGTGCGCGTGTATCCGCAGACCCCGGAGGGGTTTGCGGAGGAGCCGGCGCTGACCTTTCAGACGGACCTGGACCTCGGCGGCGGTCTCTGGGAGCAGCCGCCCGCGCTGGCCCGGTACGCCGCGGGGCAGCTCGTGCAGCATTGGGGGGATTTCAACGGCGACGGCCGCCGCGACCTGCTGGCCCGGACCGGCGGTGCGCGGGTGGAGGTCTTTCTCGCCCGCGACGGCGCGTTTTCCCGCGCGGCGGACGCGGTGCTGCCGGTTCCGGAGGACGCCCAGGTGTTCACGGCGGATGTCAACGGCGACGGCTGCTGGGACGTGGTGGCGCGCATGGCCGGACCGGAGAACGCCGAAGGCCGCACCCTCGTTTTCCGCACCGCCCGGGGGGATGCCCCATGAGCGCCGTCTCCTCCCTGGCATGTGTGGCCCTGTGGGCCTGGGCCGCCGCGGCCCTTCAGGCGTTCACCATCCCGGTGCAGGACAACGACGCCTGCTGCTTCGCCGCCGACCTGTCGGGGCGCGGCACGGCCGACCTCTGCGTCATTGACGGCCTCCTCATGCGCGTGCACCCCGGCGGCGGGGAGGCCGGCGCATGGAGTGCCGCCATTGAGCCGGGCACCGCCGCGGTGGACATTGCGGACCTCGACGGCGACGGTGCGCCGGAACTGGTCGCCGTGCGCGGCGGCGACATCCTCGGCCGTCCGCTGGAGGAGGGCGCGACGGGCGCGTGGACCGTTCTGTTCCAGGCGGACACCCGCTTCTCGGGCGGCGCGCCGCGCCCCTTCCCGCTGGTGCTCGCCGTGCCCTGGGGCGGGCGCACCGTGCTGGCCCTGCCCACGGATGACTGGCTGGAGCTGCGCACCCCCGCCGGGGAGCTGGTGGAGCGGTTCGAAATCGGCGCGGGGGCGGCCCACAAGGTCAGCCTCGGGGAGCCCTTCCTGGCCGGGGCGGTTTACCCGCCCCTCGTGGGGCCGCCCGGCAGCCTCGAACTCAGAATCAGCCGCCGCGAGGCCGCCGTGCCCGACCTGCCCCAGGAGCTGCCCGCCGTGGCCCTGCCCGCGGGCGCCGCGCCCCGGCAGCGCCGCGCCGCCCTCGCCGCCGCCGCCGCCGGGGACGCCCCGGTCGAGTCGTGGCCCTGGATGCCGCTGCGCACCGGACGGGACGCGGGGGACGACCGAGTGTTCTACGCCTATGCGCCGGGCGGAAAGCGCGAGACGCTCGTGGCCCTGCGGCGCGCCGCGCCCGCGACGGGCGGCGGAACCGGCGCCGGGATGCGCCTCACCCCCGCGCGGCGTTATCCGGGAATCCTCGCAGAACCCGAAGGAGAGGCGGACTTCGACGGCGACGGGCACACGGACCTCGTCCTGTGGAACGTCCGGCCGCCCGCGCCCACCGTCGGCGCGGTCGGCCGCGCCCTCACGGGCGGCGAATGGCCCGTCCGCATCGCGCTGCACACCTTCGACCCCGCCTCCGACAAATACGGAGTCAAGCCGTGGAAAGCCGCCGAAGTGCCCACCGGCGCCCAGTGGCTGCTGGAAGGGGCGCGCGGCCCCCTGCGGGACCTGCGCGCCCTCGACTTCAACGGCGACCACCGCACCGACCTGGCCTTCCTGTGCGGCGAACAGTCCTTCTGCCTGTGGCCCTCCCGGGGCGCGGGCTTCTCCTCCGCCATCGAGACCCTGCCCCTCCCCTGCCCCGTCGCCGACACCGTGCTGACGACCGACCTCGACGCCTCGGGAAACGCCCTGGCCGTCCTGCGCGGCGACGGTGCCCTGGTCATCGTCTCCAACCGGTAGAACCTGCCACCCGGGTGTTGACATGGCTCCTCCCTGCCTGTAGAATAGAGAAAAATTTCTTCAATTAGGAGCCACGACATGAACCTCAAGGGACACCAGCGCGCGGTGCCGGAGCCCACCCTCCGGCGGCTCCCCGTTTACCACCACATGCTCAGGCAGTGCCTCGACGGCGGCATGGAGACGGTGTCGTGCAGCCAGATCGCCGACGAGCTCCACTACGACCCCACGCAGATCCGCAAGGACCTCGCCGTCACGGGGATCAAGGGGCGGCCCAAGGTGGGCTATGACCTCGCCGAGCTGGTGGACGCGGTGGAGACTTTCCTGGGATGGAACAGCACGCGCAAGGCCTTCCTCGCCGGGGCGGGGCATCTCGGCTCGGCGCTGGTGGGCTATGGGCGGTTCAACCGCTACGGGCTGGAGATCGTGGCGGCCTTTGACCGGGACCCCGCCCGCATCGGCAGGAAGGTCCACGACCGCGAGGTGCTTCCCATCACCAAACTCCCCAACCTCGCCCGCCGGATGCACGTCCTCATCGGCATCATCACGGTGCCCGCGCCCGCGGCGCAGGAGGTGGCGGACCTCATGGTGCAGGGGGGCATCCGCGCCATCTGGAACTTCGCGCCCACGCGCATTGAGGCCCCGGACGACGTGATCGTCCAGAACGAGGACCTTTACGCCACCCTCGGCGTGCTCCTCCAGCGGCTCAACACCACCCTCCGCGAGGGCTAGGAGCGGCGGGGGTCATCCCCCGGCGCTCTGGATGAAAAGGTAGCGCGGCGAGCCGCCGGCCTCCAGACGCGCCGTGCCGCCCTCCCGGTCCACCACAAGCAGGCGGCCGTGCAGGTCGAGTGCGGTGACGGTGTCGGACGACAGCAGCCCGTCCAGCGTGAACACGCGGCCCCGCTGCGAGGCCAGGGGATCGTTCTCCGGGTATTCCGCGCCCGCCCAGACGGCCCAAAGGGTCAGGCCGCCGTCCTTCTCGAAGCGGACCGCCTCCACCCCCCCGTCCTGGAAATGCCCGTGGACCCAGGCGCCCTCCAGCAGTCCCGCGAGCACCCCCACGACGCGCAGGGAGGGTTTGGGCTCCAGATCATGGTAGAGCATCCCCCAGTGATGCTCCTTTTCGAGGGGATCCATCCCGTCGTCCACGAAGTCGTAGCTGATGACATTTTCGATTCCGGCGGCGAACTGGGACAGGTACATTCGGACGAGCAGCCCCGGCTGCTCCTCCACGGCGACCCCGTCATCACAGGTGCTGTGGCCGCATTCGGTGGACCAAAGGGGGACGCTCCACCCCGCCTCCGCCAGCTGGCGCCGGAGCGCGCAGACGTTGCCGGGCCCGTCGGAGCGGTCCCAGGGGCTCTCGCCGGAGTAGGGATGGATGGAGACAATGTCGCAGGCGCCGGGTCCGGCGGCGGCGAGGGCCCGCATCAGAAACGCGCGGTCGTCGCGGCCGCATCCGGCGATGGCGCCGCCGACCACTTGGATTTCGGGGTCCACGGCGCGCAGGGCGTCGGCGGCGGCGCGCAGCAGCAGCCCGTAGCCCTCGGGGTCGGGCGTCCCGTGCCAGAACTTCTCCAGGTTGGGCTCGTTCCACACCTCCCAGTGCGTGATGACGCCCCGGTAGCGTTCCGCCATGAACGCGGCGTGGCGTGCGAAGTCGGCGCGCTGCTCGTCCGTGGACGGCGCGCCGCCGCCGGTGGACCATTCGGCGCCGTAGTCCAGCAGGCCGAGAATCTGGATGCCCGCCGCCGCCAGCTTTGTCACCCGGGCGTCGTGGCGCTCCAGCAGGCTTTCGCTGTGCTGCCCGGGCGCGGGTTCGATCCCCTCCCACAGGAACTCCTCGCGTGTCCAGTGGAGCCCGGCCTCCGCGGCCAGGGACACGATGGTGTCCCGGCGGTTCCGGTCAAACAGCGTCCGGTCGAGGTAGAGTCCCGACCCGACGGCCACGGGGTGCGGCGCGACGGGCTCGCACGGGCGGCATCCGGCCAAAAGGGCGGCGCCCGCGAGCGCGAGCACCAAAGCCTTCCATTGTCTCGTCACCACTCGTCGTCCTCCTCGTCGTCAATGCCGGGGACATAGGTTGTGTCATCGTCGAGCGCGTCCTCCCAGGAAAGCACGGGCTCCCGCCGGCGGCGGCCGGCCGCCTCCTCCCGCTCCCACTGGGCGAGCACTTCGCGGTCGCGGCGGCGCTTGCGGAACCAGACGATGATCACCAGAAAGGCGGCGGGC
This sequence comes from Candidatus Hydrogenedentota bacterium, assembly GCA_012730045.1. Classification (NCBI taxonomy): domain Bacteria; kingdom Pseudomonadati; phylum Candidatus Hydrogenedentota; species Candidatus Hydrogenedentota bacterium. The sequence goes on from JAAYBR010000007.1 coordinate 12,684, forward strand.
GTGAAGAAGGAGCCGGAGGCCAGCACGCCGATGAGCGCCACGAACCAGAGGGACCGGTGGTATCCGTCCCAGAACTCGGAAACGGTCATGCCGGCGTGGCGGCGCAGGGCGTCCGGGAAGGACGTGTCGCGCAGGGACAGCACCAGCGCCCAGAAGCCCTCCTCGCCCAGGCGGCGGTGCAGGTACCGCGTCATGGAGAGGGCCTGCGCGTAGGCGTCGTCGAAGGTCCGCTCCTCCCCCGGCGTCATGAAGGCCCTGTCGAGGTTGCGGTAGGGGATGATGCGCCCTTCCATGAACATCTGCGCCACGGCGACGGGCGAGGCGATCTGGTACTCCCGCGAGAGGTGCATGGCCACCCCCTCGTTGAGCCAGTTGGGCATGCGCGCCTCGTCCACGTTCCGCGCGAGGAGGATGTGGACCAGCTCATGGCGGAGCGTGGTGCCGAAGTCCCCGGCCCCGCCGCCCGCCCGCAGGGTCGGCGGGCGCACCACCATGAGCCCCTCGTGGGGCCGGGCCAGCCCGCTCACCTGCCCCGGCAGAAACCCGCGCGCGTGCCTGTGGAACTCCGCCGCCGTCGGCGCCACCAGCACACGCACGGGCGCGTCCCCCACGGGCAGGCGGTGCGCCACGGACTGGGCGAATTCGACAAGGGTGGCCAGGGCCCCGCGCGCGTACACCTCGTCCTCCGGCGCGTGGGCCACGACGAAGGGCCCCTGCGTGAGGGTGTTCAGGCGGACATCGGCGGCGGCGGCATAACCCGCCAGCGCGGCCGCCAGCGCCGTGATCAGGAACCTTGCGGAGTGCATGCCCCCATGATACCGCACGGGGCGCTAGTCCCGCCCTTCGGGGGCGTCCTTCTCGGCGGCGGGGCGGCTTTCGAGCATGAGGTCGTCGAGGATCAGCAGGCGCTCAAACCAGATCATGAGGAGGGTGCAGAGGTAGCGGCGGCCCATCTCGCGCAGGCGCAGGTTGGACTGGCCCCAGGTGCGCCCGTACCACCGGATGGGGATTTCGGCGATACGGTAGCGGCGGATGAGGCAGGACAGGGACATCTCGATGGTGATGTTGAAGTGCGCCGCCTGGAGCGGGCTGATGCTCTCGATCACGTGGCGGCGGTACGCCTTGAACGCATTGGTGAGGTCGTTGAACCGGGTGAGAAACAGGAGCTGCATCGCCTTGTTGACCAGGCGGTTCGCGTAAAGCTTGACCGGCGGGTACTGGACCACCTCGCTGCCGGGCCGGAACCGGGAGCCGAAGACGGCGTCATAGCCCTCCTCCAGCTTGCGGTAGCAGGCCACCACGTCGCGCGGGTCGTCGCTGCTGTCCGCCATGACCACGGCCAGCGCGCCGCCCCGGTAGTGGCGCAGGCCGCAGCGCACGGCGCGGCCCAGGCCGCCCGGCGGCGTGTTGTGGACGAGGTGGATTTCCGGGATTTCCCCGCAAAGCCCCTCGACCACCGCCGCCGTGTCGTCGCGGCTGTTGTCGTTCACGACCAGCAGCTCGAAGGGGATCCCCTCCCCCCGGAGGGCCGCGGCCAGCGACCGCAGCGTGGGGGGCAGGTTCGCCGATTCGTTGCAGGCCGGCACCAGCACGCTGTAGAGCAGGGTGTTGCGCGGAACCGGCCCGGAGGCGTCAGATGCGGGTTTGGAGGCCGGCATGAATCTCCTCCAGGATGCCCCGGACATCGTACTGGCGGCGCCATCCGGGATAGTCGCGCTGGAACCGGCGCGTGTCGCTGATCCACCAGATGTGGTCGCCGATGCGGTTCTCGTCGAGGTAGACCGTGTTCATGGGCTTCCCGGCAATCTCGCCGCACAGCGCGATGGCCTCCTGCATGGAGCAGTTGCTGTGGCGGCCGCCGCCGATGTTGTAGACCGCGCCCGGGCGCGGCGCGCGCGCGACCTCCAGAAAGCAGCGGACCAGGTCGGCCGCGTGGATGTTGTCGCGCACCTGCTTGCCCTTGTAGCCGAAGATGCGGTACTGCCGGCCCGTCATGGCGCACTTCATCAGATACGCCAGGAACCCGTGCAGCTCGGCGCCGCTGTGGCCCGGCCCCGTGAGGCAGCCGCCGCGGAACACCGCGGTCTTCATGCCGAAATAGCGGCCGTACTCCTGCACCAGCACGTCCGCGGCCACCTTGGACGCGCCGAACAGCGAGTGCTTGGTCCGGTCTATGGACATGGTCTCGTCTATGCCGTGCTCCGCGTAGGGGTGCGACGGGTCCACCTCCCACCGGGTCTCCCGCTCGACCAGGGGAAGCAGGTTCGGCGTGTCGCCGTAGACCTTGTTGGTGGAGGTGAAGATGAACACGGCCTCCGGCGCGCGGAGGCGGGCCGTCTCCAGCAGGTTCAGCGTGCCCGTGGCGTTCACCGAGAAGTCCGTGAAGGGTTCCTTGGCCGCCCAGTCGTGGCTGGGCTGCGCCGCCGTGTGGACCACCGCCGCAATGTCCCCCGCGTATTCCGCGAAGATGCGGTCCAGCGCGCCCAGGTCGCGGATGTCGGCGTCGTGGTGGCGGTAGCCCGGACACTCCCCGGCCAGCCGCTCCGCCGCCCATTTCGTGGAGGCTTCGGGGCCGAAGAAGTACCCGCGCAGGTCGTTGTCCACCCCCGCGACCGTGTGCCCCGCGCGGGAAAACTGCCGCACAGCCTCCGCCCCCACCAGCCCCCATGATCCGGTCACGATTACAACGCTCATCGCATCCCCAGTGCTGCCTGATTCCGGGTGCTCCGGGCCGGTTGGACGGCGCGGACACCAAGCGCATCATACCGCATCCCCTCGGGAAACTGTCAACTGGGTGCCCGGGGCAATCGCACTAAAATCCGTGGGCACTTTCTGGATGGAGTGCGTTCATCACCCTTTGCCCTGCCTCTTCAACGCTGAAAGCGTTGCCGAATATAGCCCAGGGCAGGCCGCCGCCCGAAGGGCCAGGCCTGCCCTGGGTTGCCCGCACAGAACAGCCATGCCCCAACGGGGCAGCCGAAATTGCGGCGGGAAGCGCCGCGCCGGCCCTGGGGAAACGCACAGTCCCAGTCGTTTTTCGCGGACTCCCGCGCGGGCAAGCCCACGCGAAGAAAGGCGGCAGCAAGCTGCCGCACTCCAAGGCGCTGCGCGCTGTGCGGACCCGGGCGGCGGGTTTGGGGCTTTCTGACAAGAGATTGCCGCGTCGGCCGGGGCGGCCTCCTCGCAACGACCGCGGGAATGCGCGTCATGCAACGACTACGGGAATGCGCGTCATTGCGAAGGAGCGGAGCGACTGAAGCAACCTCGTTCCCGCCTCGGCCTCGGTTCTCGCAGCGTCTTGTCCGTTGTACTGGGGCCTCGAACGAAGAGGCCCGGCCCGCCTTGCGGCGGACCGGGCCTGTCGGTCAGGTTTCAGGGGGTCATCCGCGCCGCCGCCGCGCCGCCGCCGCGCCCGCCAGCGCCAGCGCCAGCGCCGCGCCCGCGAGGCCGCCGAGGCCCGCCACCGGCATGCCCTCGACCACCTCGACCACGCACTGCGCGGTCAGGGTGTCGGTGTAGCTGTCGAAGACGGTCACCTTGTAGACGCCGGCGTCCTCGAACGCGGCGCCCGTGATGGTCAGCTCGGACCCGTCGGGCAGCGACGCCGTCGGGGCGATGGGCGCGCCGTTGAACTGCCAGTCGTAGAACACCGGCGTGTGGCCGCCGGAGGCGCGCACGCGCATCCTGAGGTTCTTCGTCAGCAGAACGCGCTCCGCCGCCGGCAGGGTCTGGACGAAGGCCAGGCGCTGGGCCAGGGTGAGGGCGGCCTGGTTGGACGGATAGGCGCCGCGTTCGTCGGTCACCACGCACCAGTAGGCGCCCGCGTTCGCGCTGTTCACGTTGACCAGCGAGAGGGTCGGGGCGTCGGAGCCGACGTTGGTCGTCACGCCCGCGCGCAGGCGCTTCCACTGGTAGTGCTTGGCGCCCTGGCCGCCGCCGACAATCACCTGGAACATCACGCTGTCGCCGTAGTAGGCGCGGCGCGCCTGCGGATGCTGCAGGAACGTCACCATGGAGCCCGCGTACAGCATGCGCTCGGCATGGGCCGAACCCGCCGAGTTCGTCACCGTGCAGCGGTACAGGCCCTCGTTGGCGGCCTGCACGTTGGTGAACGTGAGCACCGGCCCCGTGAGCCCGGAAACGTTGCCCTCGGCGATCGGCATGCCGTCCTTCGTCCACGCATAGCCGAACGGGGCGGTGCCGCCGGTCACCTGGACCGTCAGCGTCGCCGTGCTGCCGTAGGGCGCGATCCCGTCGCCCGGGTTCGGCGTGATGCCGGAAACCGTCGGGGGCGCGTTCAGCGAGAGCGAGGCCGGATTCGAGGAGACGGTGCCCGGATCCAACCCGTCCAGCTCGCAGGTGTACACGCCGACATCGCCCGACGAGACCGACGCGATGTTCAGCTCGATGGTGAGGGGGGCGGCCGTCAGCGTGCCCGAGGCGCCGGGGCCCGTCAGAACGACCCCGTCCTTCCTCCACTGGAAGTCTATCGGCGGGGAGCTCAGATCCCCCACCACCAAGGTGAAGGTCACCGCGTCGCCCGGATCCGCCACCACGTCGGACGGATGGACGGCGATGTACGGGTCGTTGATCCGAAGGTTCGCCGTGTTGGAGTCCACCGGCCCGTCCGCGCTGGTCACGCGGCAGTAGTAGTCACCGACCTGCGGCTCGGTCACGGGGGTGATCGTCAGCGAGTCGCCGGTGCCCAGCACCGCCGCGTCGCCGACCTTGAACCACTGGTAGGACAGCGCGCTGCCCACGGCGCCGACGCTGAACGTGGCGGTGCCGTTGAGCGCTGCGATCTGGTTCTGCGGGTGCGTGATGATGGCCGGGTCGAGAACCACCAGGTTGGCCCGGTTGCTAAGCACGGCGTTCGCGCCGGACTGGTAGGTGTTGGTGATGCGGCACCGGTAGCCGCCGGCCGGCCAGGTCGCCGGCTCGTCCCCGTTCTCCACGGACGTGATGGTCAGCGTGGAGAGGGTGCCCTGCGTCGTCACCGACGCGCGCGGGTTCACCAGCGCCACGTCCTGGCCGTTCTCGTCGAACCAGGTCATCTGAAGCCCCAGAAGCGTGCCGACCACGCTGCACGAGAACGAGACCGTGTCGCCGTAACGGGCCGCCGTGCTGGCGGGCTGTCCCACCACCACGATCGGCTCGTACACCGTGATCTGCGCCCAGTCGGAGACGACCCAGTCGTTGTCCGGGTTTCCGCTGGTGTTCAGGGCGCGGCTGGCCGAGTTGCGGACCTTCAGCCGGTACCGGCCGCTGTCGGACAGCGCGGCGCTGCCGGAGAGGGGCAGCGTGATCCCGTCCGTCATCACGGCCGTCGTCTGCACGCGCAGGATGATCTCCTCGCCGGGAAGCGCCCCCTCCTTGACCCACATGTAGTCAAACTCGGGGGTGCCCGCCGAAAGCGCCGCGCTCAGGGGGAAGGTGCCGCCCACGGGCACGTTCTGGCCCGCGGGCTGCGTGCCGACCACCGGCGCGTTGTTCACGGAAAGGGTGGCCGGATTGGACACGGGGCTCCCGTCGGGGCCGGTGATGGTGCAGGTGTACACCCCCTCGTCGCCCTCATGGACCCCCGTCAGCGTCAGGGTCCGCGTGGCCGACCCGGCAATCACCGTGCCCTCGCCCGTGGTCCCGTCGGCCACCGGCGCGCCGTCCTTGTACCACTGCACCGAGTCCACCGTGCCTCCCGTGGTGACCGCGAGGATCACGTCTTGCAGCGGGTCCACCGTCTGCGACACGGGATGCGTCAGCAGCGCGGGGTCTGAAACGGTCAGCACGCCCTTGGAAAGGAGCACCGAGCCGCCCGTGAGCGGATCGGAAACCAGGCACTCATAGTCGCCCTCGTCGGCGTTCACGCAGTCAAGAATCGTGAGCGTCGCGGTCGTGGTCCCGGAATGCTTCACGTCGTCCGAAAGCGGGACCCCGTTGAAGTGCCACTGGTACGTCAGGCCGTCGCCGCCCGCGCGCACGGCAAACTGCGCCGACGCCTCGGCGTTCGCCGTCTGCGCCGCCGGCTGCACCTGCGGAAGCTGCACGGCCACCGCAAAGGTTCCCGCCGGGACCGTGGTGGTCCAGACACGGCCGGGCGCCAGCACGCCGGGCGTGCCGCCGGTGCCGGTGATGAGCTGCGGCGGATTGGCGCCGATCACCACCGCCACGTTGTCCATGGAGACCAGCGCGGTGTTCTTCACCAGGAGCTGGTCGTGTCCGGCGTACACCGAATAGTCCGTTCCCGGGGGCTGGCGCAGCACCGTGGCCCGAAGCTCCCCGGTGCTGGGAAGCAGCGTGTCCACCTGCGTCTTGTTCCAGTAGGTCGTCTTGAGCCAGCCGGCCGGCGCGGGGCCGCCCTCCAGCTCGGGAATCTTCGGCGTGCTGGCCCCCGTGAAGGGATTGGCCGCCGTCAGCAGCGCCGGGTGCGTGGTGACGCCCTGCACCACCTGCGCGCCGCCCGCCGTGTCAAAAAGCGGCTTGTGGACGCTGTGCGCCGTCACATTCATGTTGGAAATCCACGTGAATTTCCCGTTGTGCTCCGGCGCATTGTCCACGACGTTAAGCGCGCGGATGTAACGGCCACCCGCCAGCACCACGGAGCCCATCAGCTTCACCATGCCCGGCGTGCCGTAGCCCGCCGCGCCGCCGTTCCCGCCCTTGCCGCCGTCGCCGCCCTTGCCGCCAGATGCGCCCGCACCGCCCGTTCCGCCGGTTCCGCCTGTGCCGCCGCCGCCCGCGCCGTTGCCGCCTGCGCCGCCGCCGTAGCCGCCGCCGCCCGAACCGCCGGTCTGACCGTTGGCTCCCGAGCCCCCCTGAGCCTGCCGCGCCGCCGCGCTCACGTCGAAAGTGCTGCTGGTGACATTAAGGAGGCCCTGCGCGGCCAAGACAAACGCGCCGCCGCCGCTGGCACCCGCCGCACCCGCGCCG
>JAAYBR010000008.1 GCA_012730045.1 Candidatus Hydrogenedentota bacterium
CGCCGCCGCCGCGGCCGCCGCGCCGTCCACGGGCTCGCGCGCCGCCGCGCACAGCCCCAGCGCCATGGCCCACGCCGCCGCGGCTTCCGGCGGCAGGCCCGCCGGATCCGCCGCCGCCAGCCGCTGGATGGCCGCCGGGGCCGCCGCGCGCACCGCCCGGTCCAGTTCCGCGCCGCCGTAGTTCTTCCGGATGCGCCACTGCACCCCCGTCCACGCCTCGGCCAGGAGGGCAAGAATCTCCGCATCCTCCGCGCCGGGGCCTGTCCACAGGGGGCCCGCGCCCGGCCCGTCAAAAAAGGCCGACAGCCCGTCCACCGCCTTCGGCAGCGCCGTGTGCCACAGGTGGTCAAACGCCAGCGTCACCGGCGGCGTCTCCACCGTCTGGTCGCCCAGCGTGACCCGGATGCGGAAATCGCCCTCCTGGTCGAACCCCGTGAACGCGCCCCGGTAGAAATGGCGGCCCCAGTCCGAGCCCCGCGCCCCCTGCATGCGCGCCTCCACTTCCAGGGGCTGCTCATACACCGTCCGGCCGTTCTGGTCCAGAATCTTGAACCCGCCCTCCGGCGAGCGAAAATTCGCCGACACCACCAAGCGCTTCGGCGCGTACAGCTCATAGCCCGCCCGGCACCACAGCACCCGCATCTCCGGCGCGCGCTCCGCCGACGCCGCCAGCTCCGCCGCGTCCCACAGGCACGGCGCGCCCTCCGCCGGGGCGCCCGCCAGGGCCAGCGACACCCGGGCCGCCCCCTCCGGCGGCGCCGACTCCGAAAGCGAGAACCGCGTCCACCCCTCCGGCGCCGCCGGCGGAAACGCCGCCAGCGCGTCCTCCCGCAGTAGCGCCCCGTCCGCCCCCAGCCACCGCACCGACGCCGAAATCCCCGGCCCCCGGCCCATGACCACCGCCGTCACCGACGCCGTGTCCCCGTCCAGCGCCGACGGGTCCGATCCCGCCGTCACCGGCGCCCCGCCCTCCATCCGCAGCGCCGCCTTGCCGTGCAGCACAGACTCCCCGTCCGTCCGCCAGACGCCCTCCCCCGCGATCAGCGACCAGGCCCGCGGCCGCGCCGGGGCCTCCCCCTCCGCCGCCGTTGACTCCTCAAAAGAGCCGTTCGCCAGCAGCTGCACCGTTTCCAAAATCCGCTCCGGCTCCGTCGCGGCCGCCGCCGGCGGATCCGCCTCCTGCGCCCCCGCCGGAACGCGCACCCAAGCCCCCCCCAGCAGGGCCGCCGCAACAACCAGGGCCAGAGGCCGTCCAAATGATCTCATGCGCAAGAACCTTCCCGAAACCGGACCTTCCACGGGCGCGGCCCGCCGCCGCGCCTTTCCATGCAGGGTATCATACCGGGGCCGCCCCCGGGGTTTCATGCCCGGAAGCGCCGGAAGGGGCACGAAGAAGACAGGGCCAGCGGGACGCTGGCGCTACGGGCGCGAAGAAGACAAGGCCAGCGGGACGCTGGCGGTAGTGCGCATGAAGAAGACAAGGCCGCCGGGACGGCGGCGCTACGGACGTGGGCGTTTCCTCGTAGCGCCGGCGTCCCGCCGGCCTTGTCTTCTCTTTTCCTGTGCATCCTGTCCATCCATGTAAATAACCTCTTCGCCGGGCCGGGGTTCCTCCTGTGCGCGGGGCACGCGGGCAAGCCCGCGCGAAGAAAGGCGGCAGCAAGCTACCGCACTCCAAGGCGCGCTTCGCGCGCGGGGGCATGTGAACATGGATACACAGGATGGGCAGGATTTTTCCGGAAGAGTTTTCACCACAAAGGCACAAAGGGCACAAAGAAGACAAGGCCAGAGCGGGACGCTGGCGCTACGGGCATGAAGAAGACAAGGCCGCCGGGACGGCGGCGCTACGGACGTGGGCATTTCCTCGTCGCGCCGGCGTCCCGCCGGCCTTGTCTTCTCTTGTCCTGTGCATCCTGTCCATCCATGTGAGAACCTCTTCCTCCCCCTCTTTCTCCGCTGCGCGCGGGGGGGATGAAAAGGAACCGGCCCGCGGCGGGGATTCCGCCGCGGGCCGGGAGGGGTGCCGGGGTGTTTTACTGCGCGGGGGGCGCGGGCGCGGGTGCCGGAGCGGGTGCGGGCGCGGCTCCGCCGGGGGCGGCGGTGGCGGCGGCGGCCTGCTCCTGCATGGCCTGCTCGTAGCGGATCTTGGCGACCTTGGCCTCCTCCTTCTTGGTGGCGGCGAGCTCGACCAGCTTGTCCTTGTCCTCCTTGACGCTCTGGCGCTCGTCGTCGGGAATGACGCTGACGATGGTGGCGACCTGGTCGTATTTGGCGATGGCATCCTCGAAGCGGTTGGAGTCCTTGGACCGGTCGCCCTCGTCTATGGCGGCGCTGGCGGCGTCGAGGATGTCGTTGATCACGTCGCCGATGGCCTTGCGGAGGCGGCGGACGTTCTCTTTGGCGGTGTTCTCCTGCTCCTTGAACTCGCTGTCCACGGCCTCGAAGAAGCCGATGGCCTGGCGGTAGGTCTTGATGGCGTTGGCGTAGTCCTTGCGGTCGCGGAAGTTGTCGGCCTCGGCGCGGATCTTCTCGCCGTTGGCGATGATGTTGATGGTGGTCTCGAGGCGCTCGTTGCGGGCGATGATGGCCTTGTTGGTCTCCTCGATGAGGGTGGCGACCTCGGCGTTGGTGCGGTCGAAGTCGAGGCCGCGCTCGAAGGCGTTGAGGGCGTTGGGCAGGTCGGTGTCCTCGGCGCCGGGCTTGCCGGCCTTGTCGAGGAAGAAGCGGCCCTCGGTGATGAAGTGGGCGGAGAGTTTCTTGCCGACCTCCGACCGGCCGGGGCCGCCGAGGCTGTAGGCCTTCTGCCACTCGAGGACGCCGCGCTCGCGGGCCTCGCGGGAGGCGTGGGCGTAGAAGATGTCGCCGGCGCGGACGTAGCTCTCGGGAATGCGCGGGTTGACCTTCTCGAAGTTCTCGTAGACGGCCTGGGCCTGGCGGACGCTGTCCTTGACGGCGACGAGGAACTCCATCTCGCTGACGAAGTACCAGGTGAGGGCGCGGTCGGAGGGGCGGGGCAGGGGCGAGGGGCAGACGGAGTCGTTGTTGAGGACGGTGTTCCACACGTCGGCGACGGCCTCGACGGTCTTGGTGAAGTAGGCGGGGCCGCCCTGGCGCAGGAAGCCCTCGTAGCCCCGGCCGAGCTGGTAGTCGTGGCGGATCATGGCCTTGTCCTCGTCGAGGAAGGACTGGCGGGTGCGGAAGTAGGCCTGGGCGTCGCAGAGGATCTGGAGGCGGCCGGTGGTGGGGGAGAAGCTGTAGCTGTTGATGTTTTTCTCAATGTCGGCCACCATGCGCTGGCGCAGGGCCTTGTCCTCCCCGGTCCACGCGAAGCCGAAGGGAAGCACGGCGTTGGCCGCAAGCGAGCCGAGCAGGCCCATGCGGTAGGCGAAGTAGGGCGTGGGGCCGTAGTCGCGCGCGGCGCGCAGCAGCGCGATCTCGTTGGCGATGGCCTCGACCACCTCGGCGTCGCTGCCCAGCGGCACGCTGTCGCCGAGTTTGCGGTAGCCGTCGCGCGCCCCCGCGAGCACGTCCTTCTCAAAGTTGGGGCCCACCGCGCCGCCGGGGCGGAACACGTCGGAATAGTCCCCCTTGAGCATCTGCATGGCCATGGCGCCCACGGCCTGCATGGACTTGGTCTCCCAGGCGCCCGCGGGCGCGGAGACCGCCAGGGGAAGCGCGAGGAAGACGGCGAAGGTCGCGGCCAGACGTTTCGTTACCGGTTTCATTGCTATCCTCATTTCCTGTGTTCCGCCGGGAAATCCGGCCCGTGGGCGCACCCGCCGACGGGGGGCGCGGTCGCGCCGCCCCCGCGGCGTCCAGAATGCACACACTGCCACGCTTGAAAAACTAGCACAACACCCCCCGAAGTGTCAATAGATTTCCCCGGCCGATTTTTTCGGGACGGCGGCGGGCGGCTAGTTGTAGTGGCGGAGAAGGGCGTCCACAAAGGCGGCGGCGAAGGCCTCGCGCCAGGCGGGGTCGGCCAGGGCGGCCTGGTCCTGCGCGTTGAGCATGTTGGCCGCCTCGATGAGGACCTTGGTGGGGACGCAGCAGTTGCGGAGGACGGCGGGCACATAGGCGCGGCCGCCGCGCTGGCGGATCACGTTGCGCACGGGGCTGCCCGCGGAGTGGACCTTGACCGGGGGCTTGCTTCCGCGCAGGGCGCCCAGGAAAGTTTCGGCGAAGGCGCGCGAGAGCGCCTCGTCCTTGCGCCGCTGCGAGGCGGTGCAGGTGGCGGTGGGGGCGCTGCGGGACTCCTTGTAGCGGCGGTAGAGGCTGCCCGCGGGGGTTTCCGAGTCGCGCCGGTAGTCGGCGCCGGGAACATAGACCATGGTGCCGCGCACGGAGTCGTTGTAGACGGCGTCGCAGTGGATGGAGGCGAAGATGACCTTGCGCTCCGGCACGCCCGCCGCGCGCTCGCGGCGGTAGAGGTCGTTGGCCAGGTACCACCGCAGGTTGGCCGAGGTCTTCGCGTCCTGGATGCGGTAGTTCGGCGTGACCAGCACCGCCTCGTCGTCGTCGTGCGTGAAACGGCGCGCCCCGCTCTCCCGGTGCTGCTGGTTCGGGTCGAGCACGGTCATGTGCACCTTCGCGCGGGTCTCCGACTCGAGAATGCGCTTGATCCGGCACGCGATGTCGTAGTTCAGCTCATCCTCGTAGAGCCCGAGTTTGGAAACGGCCGCCCCCTGATCCCGCCCGCCGTGGCCCGGGTCCAGAATCACCACCACGCCCTCCAGGCCGCTCGAGGTGACCTTCTCCGACCGGACGCGCTCAAGCTCGGCCCGCATTGCCTCGTAGTTGCCCCGCTGCGCCGTGCCCGCCGGCTGGTACGCGTCGGAAAGCATCTCCAGGGGGATGCGCACCCGCTGGCCCGCGCAGACTTTGCGGGCGTCGCGGATGCCGCTGCGCTTCTGGATGACGCCGCAGGCCTCCAGAATGTCGCGGTTCTCGTAGTAGTCCGTGAACCGCGCCACGGTCCGGTACAGCGTCTCCCCCTTCTGCAGCCGGTATTCCGCGTAGGCGCCCTGGCGGTCCTCGCCGTACTGGAGCACCCCGCCGGCCGCCGGCGGCAGGACGGAACCCGCCGCCTCGGGCGTCGCCGCCGGCTCGTGCCCCGGCGAGGGCGTCCGCATCGCCGGGAGCAGCAGCTCCCGCGGCACCAGCACCCGCTGCCCGCGCACCAGCGGGCTGTCCGGCGTGATCTTCGTGTCGGCCGTGCGCAGCCGCGCCACGAGCGTGGCGTCGCCCGCCACCCACTCCGCCAGCGCCGCCAGGGACTCCGTGCCCGACGCGCCGTCATACGCCACCGTGTGCCACCACCCGTCCCCGTCCACGTAGTCCCCGGGGAACAGGGCCTCCAGCATGCGCCGCCGCGCGGTGTCGCTGAGCCGGCCGCAGGGAATCGCCACCATCTGGCGGTTGCGGTACTGCTTCCAGTCGTCCGCCGAGGAGAGGTACTGCCGCAGGAAAGCCTCCAGCTGCGCATCCCCCCGGGGCAGGGAGGCTTCCAGGTAAAGGATGCGCGCGGACCGCAGGGCGGCGGACACCCCGGCGTCCAGTTCTTTGCGGATGATCGTGTCCGCCCAGGCCCCCCCGGCGAGAAGCACCCCCAGCGCCAGCAGTCCCGCGATGTGCCTCGGCAGATAGGCTTTCAACCCGGCGGACTCCTCATGATCTTGCGTGACCGACGGCACCGCAGCCGCCGCGCACCACACAATATAGCATGAGGTTTGGCGAAAATACAATATGTAGCGTGAGAAAAATGGCAGGGCGTCAAGAAACCCCACAAGTAGCGGTAAACACGCGCATGCCGCCAGGGAAGGGGCCAACGGCAGGGTACGCGCGGACTAGTCCAGCGCCCGGTCCATCCGGGCCGCCCAGTCGCGCAGAAAGGCGGCGCGCCAGCGGTTGACGGTCTTCGCGCCCGGATAGCGTCCCTCGGCCAGCGCCGGGTCCGGCGAATCGGTCCAATAGTGCGGCCCGTGCTCCGTGGCGGTGAAACTTCCGCCCCAGTGGGCGCCCGCCGGGTCGTCGGGATTGCCCGCGAGAAGATACAGCAGCGAGGGTGTGTCGCCCATCTTGATGTGCGCCATCTTGCCCACGAGGAATTCGCCCAGGGCGCCGTGGCCGCGCGCATGGGCGTCCAGAAAGGCCCGGTTTTCGAGGTCGCCCGCCTGGTCGCCGCCGACATACATGCCGCGGAAGGTGCCGTCCGCCTCGATCCACCACAGGCCGGGGTGGCGCTCGAAAAGGTAGTCCCGCGCGGCGCGGTCCTGGCCGGTGTTCCACGAGCCGATGGCGTAGACGCGGATCCGGTCCACGATGTCGGGGGCGTCGTGGACCGCCTGGGCCACGTCGGTGATGGACCCCCACACGAGCACCCACAGCGGGCGCGGGTCTTTGGCGCGGGCGCGCTCCACGATCAGCCGGGACCCGTCGGTGGGGGCGCTGAAACCCTCCGGCGGCGCGGGGTCCGCCGCGCCCTGGCGCACCAGCGCGCGCAGCGCGTCCGGCGCGGGATAGCGGGGGCCGTGCCGGCGCAGGCGCGGATAGTCCTCCGCATACGCGGCGATCACCTCATGCCAGTGGGCGGCCCGGCCCTTGTCCGGCGGCGAGGAGACCAGCCCCTCCAGGTCGAGGACGTCGGCATAGAAAAGCAGGTGGACCGCCGACTGGAAGTCGTCGGGGTCGGAGCCGCCGATGTCGGAGGAGACCAGCACGCGGGGCCGCTCCCCGGAGAGCGCGCCCCCGGCGGGGTCCGGCCCGGCGGCGCAGGCGCGGCAGAACATGCCCGAGGACAGGGTGAGGGCCGCGGCCGCGAGCAGGCAGAAAGAGGGCGGGCGCGGGCTCATGAGACCTGCCAGTCGGTCTTCTCAAAGGCCGCGAGCCGGGCCTCGAATTCCGCCACCTTTTCCGGATGGGTTTCGGCAAGATTGTTCCGCTCGCCCGGGTCGTCGCGGAGGTTGAACAGCAGCGCGCCGTGCTCCAGGGGCGCGCCGTACACCGCTCCCTTGAACGGGCGCTTGTACTTCCAGTCGCCGCGCCGGACGGATTGGAGGTTGTCCGCGAGGAAATAAAAGAACTCCCGCTCCGCGGGCGGCGTCCCGTCGAGGAGCAGGGGCGAGACGTCCTGGCCGTCCAGCGTGACCCCCTCCGGCGGCGCGCCCCCGGCCAGGGCGAGGAAGGTGGGCAGGAGGTCGAGGGTGGAGGCGAAGGCCGTCTCCACGCGGGGCTTCAGCCGCCCCGGCCAGCAGAAGATGCCCGGCTCGCGCATGCCGCCCTCGAAGGTGGTGCCCTTCTGGCCGCGCAGGGGGCCGGGGCTGCCCCCGTGCTCCTTGTAGTGGGTCCAGGGGCCGTTGTCGCTCGTGAAGACCACCAGCGTGTTCTCCGCGACCCCCGCCTCCGCCAGGGCGTCCACGATCTGCCCGGCGCTCCAGTCAATCTCCTCGATCACATCGCCGTAGAGCCCGCCCGGCGACTTCCCCCGGAACGCGTCCGAACAGTGGATCGGCACATGCGGCATGCTGTGCGGCACATACAGGAAGAACGGCCCGTCCTTCGACCGGCGGATGAAGTCCGCGGCCTCCTCCGTGTAGCGGCGCGTCAGGGTGTCCTGGTTGGCCGGCTGCTCCACAATCTCCCCGTTCCTCATCAGCGGCAGGGGCGGATCGCCGCGCTGGTTTTTCTCCATGTCGTTGCTGTACGGCAGCCCGAAATAATGGTCAAAGCCGTGGTTCATGGGGAGGAAGGGGGGCAGGTTGCCGAGGTGCCATTTGCCGATGCAGGCCGTGGCGTAGCCGCGCGCCTTGAGCAGCTCCGCGATGGTGCGCTCGCTGTCCGGCAGGCCGTTTTCCGACTGGGGGAAGAGCACCTTTGTGATGCCCGAGCGCACGGGGTAGCGCCCCGTGAGCAGGGCCGCCCGCGACGGCGAGCACACGGGCGCGGCGCTGCAGAAGTCCGTGAACCGGACCCCCGCCGCCGCCAGGGCGTCCAGCCGGGGCGTGCGGATCGTCGTGCTGCCGTAGCAGCCCAGGTCGCCGTAGCCCAGGTCGTCGCAGAAGATGACCACGAAGTTCGGGGGTTTTGGCGCGGCCGCGCGGCCCGCCCCGGCGGCGAGCAACCCGGCCCCGGCGGCCAGCCCCAGCCTGCCCAGCAGGTCCCTGCGGGTGATAGTGTCCATGGTGTGCGGCTCCTTTTATGGGAGCCATGATACCCGCACGGGCGCGCGCGGGCAACCGCGGCGGGCCAAAAAACATTGGGGGCGGCCCGCCCGTTGGACGAACCGCCCCCGCCTCACGCCGGGGATTCCCTGCCCCGACCAAAAACCGGAACGAGCCTCAGTAGTTGTAGCCCTGCTCGTTGTGCTGCGTAATGTCCAGACCATCCATCTCCTCCTGCGGTTTCACCCGCAGGCCGACGGTCGCGTCGAGGGCCTTCAGCAGGACCACCGACACCGCGCCGGACCACACCAGGGTGACCGCGATGCCCAGGAACTGCGCGCCGAGCTGCGAGCCGATGCCCAGCCCGTTCGGCGTGTAGCCGCCGAGGGCCTTCGCCGCAAAGACACCCGTCAGCACAGTGCCCAGCAGGCCGCCGACGCCGTGCACGCCGAAGGCGTCCAGCGAGTCGTCGTAGCCGAAATGCCGCTTGACCGACGTGGCGCAGACGAAGCACACGCCGCCCGCGGCGGCCCCGATAACGAGCGCGCCCAGGGGCCCGACAAAACCCGACGCGGGCGTCACCGTGGCCAGCCCGGCCACCGCGCCGGTGCAGATGCCCAGCACGCTGGGCTTGCCGTACTTCACCCACTCGATGCCCATCCACACGCAGGCCGCCGCCGCCGCCGCCAGGTGCGTCGCCATCATCGCCATGGCGGCCGTGCCGTTCGCCGCCACCGCGCTGCCCGCGTTAAACCCGAACCAGCCCACCCACAGCATGGACGTGCCGACGACGGCCAGCGTCAGGCTGTGCGGCGCCATCTGCACCTCGGGATAGCCCTGCCGTTTCCCCAGCATCACCGCGCACACCAGCGCCGCGACGCCCGCGTTCAGGTGGACGACGATGCCGCCCGCGAAGTCCAGCACGCCCCGGTCCGCCAGAAACGCGCCCGCACCGCCCCAGACCATGTGGGCCACGGGGAAATAGGAGAACAGCGTCCACAGGCTCGTGAACAGCAGCATGGCCGAGAACTTCATGCGCTCGGCGAACGCGCCGATGATCAGCCCCGGCGTGATGATGGCGAAGGTGAGCTGGTAGCAGAAGAAGACCGGCTCCGGGATCGTCTGCGTCCCGTAGACGCTGTCCGGCGCCAGCCCCAGGCAGAACATCCGGTCCAGCCCGCCGATGAACGCGTTCAGCGTGATTTCGCCGGACACCATGCCCGCCGTGCTGAACGACAGGCTGTACCCCGCCACCGCCCACATCATCGTGACCACGCAGGTGATCACCAGGCACTGCATCAGCACCGACAGCACGTTCTTCGTGCGCACCAGGCCGCCGTAGAACAGCGCCAGCCCCGGCAGCGTCATGAACAGCACCAGCGCCATGGACGTCAGCATCCACGCCGTGTCCCCCGAGTCCACCGCCGAGACCGCCGCCTCTTCCGCCGCCGCGGACCCCGCTCCCGCCAGGGCCGCGAAAACCGCCGCCACCCACCGCAGACCTCTTCCCCGCGCCCAAACTGACCGATTCATGCCGCCGCTCCTTGCGTTAATTTCCTACGGAACTGTAGGAAGTTTTCCGAATGGGTACGCGCCGGTGGCTCTCTCGAAGGGGCGGCAACGAGGAAACGCGGGGACACAACTCTCCCGGAACCCGGCACTTTGTCCGGGTCTTGGCAATGTTTCCGCGGTGTTTTATGCTCCTCATGGTCTAGCCCAGACGCTTGGTGATGGACCCAAGAGAGCATGGGGCGTGCCAAGGGGCGCGGAACCGCACCCGGAAGCCGGGACGAGCCCCGGGGCGAGACGACCCTGGGATCGCCAAGCTCCAGCTTGGCACCGCGCGCCCAAGCGCGCGCCCGCTCTTCTTCAGGCTACAGGCTTCAGACTTCAGGCTTCAGGAAGCAGGTTCCCGCCGTTCTCCGTACCTCCGTGCGATAACCCGCTTCCCCCTCTTCCTCTTGCCCTCTTTTCCTCCAGACTACAGACTACGGACTCCAGACGGCCCCATCCCCAGACCCTATTGCATTCCCAAACCCCCTCCGCTATCATAGACCCATGCCCAGATACGCGACAGTCACCGCCCCCGGCATCGACCGGCTCTTCGGCGGGGAAGCCTTCGGTGAGCGCGTCAAGACGACCCTCAGGAAACGTGTCCAACCCCTGTCCATCGGACAACAAAGAGGTTGGCGCGAGCACCCCAACGGAGACCAAGCGCTATGAGGAGGCAAGCCAACTGCAACTGTTCCTGCGCATCGCACATATTGCCGCGGCCCAGTCGACGCTCTGTGTTGGGGTGTCTCTATGTTGCCATCGTCTTGTGCGGTTCCCAAGTATACGCATCGCCCACCCCACCAAACCCAATTCAGGTTTCATATAGCCTTTCAAAGACGACCATAGTATCTGGCGAATTCGTAAGCATCATAATAACAGCGGTCAACGCAGGAGATAAGACGCACTCACTTAGGATCGACGGCAATCATGTGTTTAAAACCGATGTGTTTAGCATAATAGTATCCGGAGCTGATGGCGCTGTAATTGGTGGTCACAAGAGAATACCGCCAATATATTCCAAAGCGCTAGTGAAGATGTTGCACTATCGCATCCGCACAAACGAATCCATTTCCATTTCATACCCTATCCACCTTCAATGGGATACGCATTTTCCGGCAGGAGAATATATCGTTTGCATAGCGCCATTATCTATCACGGTGGGAGGCCAATGCTACACGATACCTAGCGCATCGATGAAGTTGAAGGTTGTCGGCGAGGACAACTCCTGCTTGATGGAGAAATATGACGAGTTGCTGCGATCAAATTTCGACAGAAAGGTTGTCCGCCGAGCCGAGTGGCGCAAAATTGACTTGATGGATATTCCGGCGGGATCTCTGGAGTTGCTGTGCGCCTATGGCAAGGAGGCCGTTGGCAGCCAAGTGCGTTTTCTCTATACGAAGAACTATGGGTTTGCATATTGGCCTGAAATAACAATCTATGCTTGGGACAATATCGCCCAATATGCAACATCGGAGGTGATCGAAGAGCTTATCTCTATTGTAGATGATCCGGAGTTTGCATACGGGGGCTTTCCTGGAAAGAATTACGACCCTGGAATCATATGGTGCCTTCATAGAATCTACGAATGCAGCGATAGCAATGAGAGCGGGCGATTGCGTGAGATATGTGACATGATGCCAGAAAGGTGCAACTTCGAGGCGGCTCAGTATTCGAACGAATGAGTTCTTTGTTCGGACGATGATGTCGCCCTTCTGGAAAGCGGTGGCGGGGTGGAGATGATGGACATTATCGCCTTGGTGGACGGGTTTGTGCTCGTTCCCAAGTTTTGCTTGAAAACCAGGAAGGGCTGCGGACGGCGCCCCCTGGGATCGCCAGGCTCCAGCTTGGCACCGCGCGCCCAAGCGCGCACCCGCTCCTCCTCAGGCTTCAGGCTTCAGGAAGAAGACCTTAGACTTCAGGAGGCAGGTTCCCGCCGTTCTCCGCGCCCCCGTGGCTCCGTGTGAGTCCCCTCTTCCTCCGGACTCAAGACGGACTTTCATTCCGCGCTTGGAAGACCAAGAGGCCAGGCTGGAGCCTGGCGATCCCAGGGGGCGCATGGTTTGGGGACTGAAGGGGGCCGAAGCTGTTGCGGGAACCAATAGGAAAACCCCTGTCACTTCCCCGGGGCGGTCAGCTCCACGAACGCGGTCGCGCCGGGGCCCAGCTCCAGCGTGATGGGGTCTGGGGCGGGGAATGTCTTGCCGGAACGCCATTCGGTGGCGGAGGTCCAGGGCACGCGCGGGGTCAGGGTCACACGGGCGACGGCGGCCGGGTCGGTGACGGCGGGCTGGTCGGGCTTCTTGGCGACGCCGGCGTTGTTGACCAGCTCGACGACCCACCCGTCCGGCAGGCGGTTGACGGCGTACTGGACCGGATCCCCCGCCACGGCGACGGGCAGCAGCTCGTCGCGCAGGCGCGCGAGGCGGTCGTTGGCGATGGCGGCGGGGCGGCCTGTTTCGGGGTTTGTCCACGGCTCCAGCACCTCGACCGCGCCCTGGCGGGCGACGCGTTCGAAGCCGTCGCCCAGGGCGTCGCGGTGGCGGGGCGCCATAAGCACGCGGCTGCCCCGGCGCAGGGCCTTTTCCAGTTCGGAGAGGAAGCCGTCGTCGAAGGTGATGTCCCCGGCGAGGAGGATGACCGGGTAGGCGGGCAGGACCTCCGGCGGCACGCTGGTCAGGAGCACGTCGAAGATCTCCCCGCAGGGCGTGGGCCGCAGGTAGCGGCCCTCGGGGTTGACGGGGTCCGGCGGGAAGTGGATGTGGTCCGCGTCCGGGAAAAGCTGGTGGTCGAAGAGGTCGCGGAGCTCCAAGTCGCCCGGCGTGGGCTCCAGAATGCCCCAGGGCTTCTCCATGTACCCGTTGTACCCGGCGAGGTGGTCGAGCACGACGGCGACGGGGGTGTACGGCACGCCGCGGTTGTGGTCCCGCATGAACCGGAAGACCTCCGCCGCTTTGCGCCCGTGCTCCGTGAGCGTCCAGGGGGCCTCGGGTTTCTCGAAGAAGACGGCGATGCTGTTCTCGGGGGTGACCAGGGCCGCCCCGGCAAACCACGCGTGGAGCCACAGGCGCTCGTAGAGGCTGAGCGAGTGCCCGGCGTCGAGCCCGCGCGCGCCGCCCGGCTCGCGGCGCAGGGGGCCGCTGGTGGTGCACGCGCCGGAGAACCACGGGCTCACCTGGACGGAAAACGGCAGGTCCCACTGCCGCGCTGCGCCGCGCGCGAAGGCGATCTTGGACTGGGTGAACGCGATGTTCTCGCCCAGCTCCAGGCCGACGCAGCGCGCGCCCCACTCGGCGGCGTAGGCCTCGTAGTGCGAGTGGCCGGTCACGCTCATGACGCGGCCCAGCAGGTCGCGGCTGCGGTTCATGAAATAGGCGCGCAGCGTGTCATAGCACTCCCTTCGGGATTCGGGGCGGCGCTCATAGCCCGCCAGCCCCGGCGGGCGCATCCGGTGCCTGTACTTGTCGTAGTCCGCGCCGAAATTGCCGCGCCACCACGGCTCGTTGCACGACAGGTTGTGGAAGTAGTAGCCCCACTCGCCGAGCTGCACCGCCGTGAACACCCCGGCCGCGTCCATGGCGGCCAGGGCCGCCTCGTTCTCCGGGCCGGTGGTGCCGCGCCCGCCGACCACCTGCATGTCCCCGGCGGGATAGCAGACCACGGGCCACCCGACCGTCGCCAGAAAGTCAAAGAGCGGCTTCGCCCCGGGCACCGGCGACGGCCCCGGATCAAACCCGTTCCCCAGCCCCTGCTCCCTCATGACGGCAACCAGTTCCTTTAGCGTCTCCAGGTCGCCGGGCGTCCCGTACATGCTGAAGACCACCCCGTCCTGCCCCGGCAGCGGGCGCACCCGCAGCGGGCCCCCGGCCAGCGCGGCATGATCCGGAAAGGCGGTGTCCGCCCCGGCGGCGACACAAAGCAGGAACGCCCCAAGCCGGGCGGCGTTTCTCGTCCACAGGGGTGAAGAGGTCACGGGATTAAAGCTCCTTGTTTGGAGACCATCCTACCTGCCCGACGCCCGCCCGGCAACTCCATGCGGGATGGCCGAGAAGGTAGACGCGGCATCTTGCCGCGTTCTTCGGGTCAACGCGGAGCCCCAAGAACGCGGCAAGATGCCGCGTCCACTTTGCGGGCGGCCTCCCAGCTTGCTTCACTTGCAGCCCCAAACCGCCAGGGGCGCCGCCATGCCCCAGTCTCCCATGATTCCCCTGCTTCCCATAATTCCCATTCCGGACGAAACCGCGCCCCCCCCATTACCCCGTCTTGCTCTTCGGGCGCAGGGTGAGGGCGCCGAGGGCGAAGAGGTTGCAGGAGAGGTAGTACAGGGGGTAGCAGAGGGTGCCGTTGATCGCGGCGCCGTCGCCGTAGCGCCAGCGGGCGACGAAGATGTCGGAGACGTAGAAGAGGACGGCCGCGACGAGGAACACGGGGGCGGCGTCGCGGGACGCGAAGGCGCTCACGACCATGAGGGAGATGACGGCGACGTAGGCAACGACGAGCACCGTCTCGCCGGGGGGCACGCCGGGCAGGAAGGCCCGCAGCAGCAGGGCCGCGGGCACCACGGCGGCCGCCGTCCCCGCCAGGGCGCGGCGGGGCCGGATCCCCGGGGCGGCGAACACGGCGGTGAACGCGACATGCGCCAGCAGGAAACTCAGCGCCCCGGCGACGAAGTGGCGGGAGCCGATCACATCGCCGCCCCAGCACCCGGCCAGCCCGAGGAGAAGCCCCCGGCCGCGCCAGGTCTTGGGCGCGCCCGCCGCGGCGGCGGCGAGCACAAAGCCCGTGGACGCGCCGAGCACCAGCCGGACGAAGCCCACCGGCGCCGGCACGAACGGGTTCAGGGCCATCAGGGCGGCGCAGCCCAGCGACACGGCGCTGCACAGCGCGGCCAGAACGCTCCAGACGCGGGGGGAAACCAGGGGGGAAGACATCGAACGCTCCTGCAACGGGCCTCTCGGCGCGGTTCACGGGAAACGCCCCCGCCCGCAGGGGCCGGGCGGGGCGCGGGATTACTGCGGGGCTCAGGCCTCCTCGCAGACCTTGTAGCCGAGGGCGTCGGCGAGGGCGAAGACGGGCTCGCGGAGGTCGCCGTAGGCGGTGACGCGGTGCCAGCCGTAGGTGTCCCACATGGTGAAGAGCTTCTCGATGTCGCCTTTGGGCTCGACGACAAGCTTGGTGCGGCAGGCGCGGTCGTCGGGGTCGTTGTCCACGGCGACGCCCTGGTGGAAGAGGAGCTCCTTGCGGTCGGGGCCGAGCTCGATGGTGGTGGTCATGTAGCCCGTGGGCAAAACGGAGCGGACGGACGCGCCCTGCCGGTCCTCGGAGTGGGTGAGGATCTGGTAGGGGTTGGCCGGGCCGCCGGGGCCGAAGGCGCGGTTGGGCGCGACGCAGTGGGCGTAGATGAT
Organism: Candidatus Hydrogenedentota bacterium; assembly: GCA_012730045.1. NCBI lineage: Bacteria > Pseudomonadati > Candidatus Hydrogenedentota > Candidatus Hydrogenedentota bacterium. Next base: position 15,116 of record JAAYBR010000008.1, read on the forward strand.
CGCGTTCTTGGACGTGTCCACGACGGGGTCGCTGATGAAGCCGGTGCGGCCGTTGGTGAGGGCGCTGAGGGCGACCATGGTGGAGGTGGAGCGGACGTCGCACTCGCAGGCGCCGACGATGCCCTCGTTGCACAGCTCGTGGAAGCCGAGGCAGGGGTAGGCGTGGATGTGTCCCCCGTAGAACCCGCCCAGGCAGTTGATGGTGACGGCGTTGGCGTCGTGACGCTTGAGCAGCTCCTTCATGCCGACGTACATGGCGGCGGCGGCCTGGATGGACTCGGGGGCCGCGCCCCCGACCACGGCGGCGTTCTTCACCCACCGCTCGGCGACGGCGGCCGTGGCGTCCTTGTCGGCCTTCTCCCAGGCGTCGTTCAGCTCGGCGAAGGGCAGGTAGACCACGGGCACGATCCCGTAGGGGGCCTCGGGCTTGGTGTTCTGGTCGAGGAAGGCGAGGATGCGCGAGGCCTTCATCTTCTCGACGCATTCGGCGGCGGAGACGGCCTTCACGTCGTCGGGCTGGACCGCGCCGGCGGCGGGCTTGGCGGTGTTTTCGCGGCGGACGCGGGCCGTGGCCTCGGCGAAGGTGCCGCCCTTGCCGGAGAGCGCCCCGGGGAAGCAGCGGACGGCGGCGAGGTGGTCCTCGATCTTCGAGGAGGCGACAAAGCCGACGTTGGGCCGGTTCTCGCGGAGGAAGGCGGCGGTGTAGACGAGGAAGCCGCCGCTGCCGCCGTACTGGAAGTCGGCGTAGAGCACGGGCTTGTCCGACGCGGCCAGGGTCTGGACGATGCGGTTCCAGCAGTTGAGCTGGTAGACGATGTAGCCGTCGGGGCCGTCCTTCCCGGCCTTCTTGTCAGCCTCCAGGATGGCCTTGGCCTCGTCCTCGTTGGCGGCCATGGCGGTGGCGAACGCCATGTCCGGGAAGGCCTGCGAGAGGGCGTTGGTGAACTTCTCCATGACGGGGCGGAAGTCGAAGCCGACGTTGGGCCAGTCGGGTCCGGGCTGCACGGGGGCGTGGAGGGAGTAGACGACCTTGAGGCGCAGTTTTCCGGTGCTCCCGGCGGCGAAGGTTTTGCCCGCGAACAGGGCGGCGCCGGCCGCGCCCGCGCAGGCGCAGCCCGTCTTCAGGAAGCTCCGGCGGCTCATGGGGCAGCAGGCGCATCCGACCGGCAGGGACGTGTGGGGGTTCATGGCAGGCTCCTCGCTGGCGCGGGTTGGTGAAAAGCGCCCGCACCAAGATAGCACAGCCCCCGGCGTTTGTCCAGCGGGTTTTGCGCCCCGGCCTGCCGGCCGGCGTTTCCCCGCCTACTCCGCCCAGACGAACCAAGTGAAGACCCCGGCCGACAGCACGGCGGCGGCGGTGAAGGGCACGCCGACGGCCATAAACTCGCGGAACGTCACGGTGTGCCCCTGTTTCTTGAGGATGCCGAGGGTCACCACGTTGGCCGAGGCGCCGATGGGGGTCAGGTTGCCGCCGAGACAGGCCCCGATGAGCAGGCCGAACATGAGCAGGGGCACGGGCGCGCCCATGAGGGTCGCCACCTTCTCGACCACGGGGATCATGACGAGCAGGAAGGGCACGTTGTCCACAATTCCCGACACAACAACGGACAGCAGGACAATCGCCGCGAAGGCGAGGAACTGGCTGCCGCCGACGGAGCCCGCGATGCCCGAGGCGAGGGTGTCCAGCCAGCCCGACTCGCTGAGGGCCCCCACCACCACGAACACGCCCATAAGGAAGAAGGTCGTGTCCCAGTCCAGCCCGCGCAGGAAGGCGCGCGCGCTGCCCCACCGCGCGACGAGGCGGAACCACGCGAAGGCCGCGCCGCCCAGGGTCATGGTGAGCACGCCGGCGAACCACTTGAACTCGGGGTCGAAGGCCGTCGAGAAGGAGAGGCCGACGACCAGCAGGCAGAGCAGCACGGCGGGCACCCAGGACCGGGCGGCCTCCTGCGGGACAACGGCGATCCGCTGGGCGCTGCGGCGGAAGAGGAACCCCAGCACGGCCAGCGAGGCGAGCGCGCCGATCTGGACGGAGAAGAAGATGCCGGGGCGGCCGTGGTAGACGAAGAAGTCCCAGAACCCCATGCGCATGTAGCCCGCGAGGATCATGCTGGGCGGGTCGCCGATCATGGTGGCGGTGCCCTGGAGGTTGCTGCTGACCGCGATGCCCACCAGCAGGGGCACGGGGTTGATCTTGAGCTTCGTCGAGAGGCTCAGGGCGACCGGGGCCACCAGCAGCACCACCGCCACGTTCTCGACGAACATGGAGATGAACCCGGACAGGGCGCAGAGGAACAGCATGGCGACGCGGGCGCTGGGCGCGCGGTCCACCAGCCACTCGGCAATCACGGCGGGCACGCGGGAGAGGGTGAACAGCTCGGCAAGGATCAGGGTGCCGAAGAAAAGGCCCATGACGTTCCAGTTGATCTTCACGAGGAGCGCGTCGTGCCAGTCGAGGGCGCCCGCGAGGATGAGGACGGCGCCCCCGGCGCACGCGACCAGCGCGCGCCGCGCGGGCAGCGCCACGAACAGGACGTAGCACAGGACAAAAACGGCCAGGGTGATCCAAGCGTCGGTCAAGGGGGCGGTTCCTTCCTTATACGGCCTCGAAAAACTTTTCGTACACGTGGGCGGGGAGCATGTGCCTGCGGCACATGAGCTTCACCGGCCAGCGGAACAGGCGCAGCAGGGGGTACCATGACGGGTAGTCGGTGAAGTACTTGTTCGGCGCCTTGAGCAGGGCGTCGTACTCCTCCCGGGGCATGCCCTGCTTCTTCAGGCAGTAGTCCACCATCTCGTCGGTCTCGAAGTAGGGCGGCGTCCGGAGCGCCTCCAGCGCTTCTCCGCGCGTGAGGACGCCGGTGCGCACCTTCGCCGACAGCTCCACCACGCGCCAGTCGAACCCGAACTTGTGGCGGGAGTAGTGGTAGACCAGGGCGAACAGCTCGTTGTCCATGTGGTGCTGGCCCGTGTCCACCCAGCCGAACTTCTCCTCCAGCAGGCGCTCCACCTTGTCGCCCGTGTCGTCGTAGTAGTTGGTGACGTTCACCACGCGGATGCCCTTTGCGAAGAGCCAGTAGAGCATGTGGTGGATGTCCACGTTCTTGAAGTGGGGCAGGGGCTCGCGGGCGAAGCGGCGGATGAGCGCGCGGGTGTAGCGCCCGTCAATGTAGTTCCAGAGCAGCGGGGTGACGCCCTCCTCGCGGAAGGAGTGGCTCATGAGGATGTACTTCACGCCCTCCGCCGCCGCCGTGCGGAAGAGCGCGCCCGCGATGCCGATGTCGTCCGTCAGGTCTATGTACGGCACGCAGGCCCGGATGGTGCAGTTCGTCAGCTCGCGCGACGCGGGCCAGTCCATGATGACCGTGTGCAGCTCCACGTCCAGGGCGTCGCACAGCCGGGCCAGGTTCGTCTTCGCCGTGTCGGCGTCCCAGCCGTTGTCGAAATGCACCGCCAGCGGCCGCAGGCCCATGATTTCCTTGACGTAGTAGAGGCAGTAGGAGGTGTCGCGCCCGCCGCTTACGCCGACGACGCAGTCGTACTTCCGCCCGCGCCCCGCGCGGCGCATCTTCTCCGCCATCTCCCGCAGGATGCGCTCCCCCTCGGGGCCGCAGGGAAACTCCCGGTCCAGGCTGTCCTGCATGGCGCAGTAGTTGCACACGCCGTCCGCGCCGAAACGGATGCCGGGCACCGTCTCGTCCATCACGCAGCGCGCGCACATTCGCGGGGCCGCGGGGCTCTGTTCCGGGTGGGTCATGGGGTGTCCAATGCCGGTGGCGCGCCGAAGGCGCGGGAAGGTGAATTGTACCCTTCCCGGCGGCCCGATTTCACCGCCGGGCCGGGGGAAGACAAGGCCGGCGGGACGCCGGCGCTACGGAACGGCACCCGCCGCCGCGCCGGCGTCACCGCCGGGCCGCGTCCAGGGGCACCACCTCGGGCGTGTCCTTCGGCCGGATGTGCTCCGGCCGGAAGTGCTTCGCCAGGTCGCGGTCCGTCGGGTAGGTGATCAGCACGGTGCGGCGTTTCCCGAAAAACAGGAAAAACGCGCCCGCCGCCACCGCCGAGGCCCCGCCGTCGTAGACCGCCTCCGCGAGGTGCGCCACGGACCCCGCGCCGCCGCCCGCGATCACCGGGATGGACACGGCCTCCGACACGGCCCGCACCAGCGGGAGGTCGTAGCCCTCCATCGTGCCGTCGCGGTCTATCGAGGTGATGAGAATCTCCCCCGCGCCCGCCTCCTCCATCTCGCGGGCCAGGGACACGGGGTCGCGGCCCGTGGGCCGCGTGCCCGCGTGGGTGACCGCCTCCCAGCCGCCGCCGGGGGTCCGGCGCGCGTCGAGGGACACCACCATGCACTGCCGCCCGAAGCGGTCGGCCCCCGCCGCCACCAGCTCGGGGCGCTCCACCGCCGCCGTGTTCAGCGCCACGCGGTCGGCCCCGCAGACCAGCAGGTCGCGCATCATCTCCACCGAGCGCACACCGCCGCCCACGGTGAAGGGCATGAAGGACTCCCGCGCGATCTCCCTCACGATGTCGTTCACCGGGCCGCGCCCCTCCACCGTCGCCCGCGTGTCCAGCAGCACCAGCTCGTCCACGTTGTGCCGGTTGAACACCCGCGCGGCGTTCACCGGGCACCCCACATACTTGAAGTCCGTGAAGCGGACCCCCTTCTCGAGCCCGCGCTCGCGCAGCAGCAGCACCGGGATCACGCGCACCTTATGCATGGGCGGCGAGCCCCGCGAAATTGCGCAGCAGGCGCAGGCCGTTCAGGTAGCTCTTCTCCGGGTGGAACTGCGTGCCGAAGATGTTGCCCAGCCGCGCGCTGGACACGAAGGTCTCGCCGTACTCCGTGACCGTCGCCACGCATTCGGGCCGCGGGTCCGTCACATGGTACGAATGGGCGAAATAGAAGCACGCCGCCGGGTCCAGCCCCTCAAAGAGCGGGTTGTCCGCCTGCCGCGGTGCCAGGTCGTTCCACCCCATGTGCGGGATCTTCGGCGCCGCCCCCTCCGGGAACCGGAACCTCCGCGTCACCCCGCCGATCCAGCCCAGGCCGTCCGCGTCCCCCTCCTCCCCGTGGTCCGACATGAGCTGGAACCCCAGGCAGATGCCCAGCACCGGCGTCTTCTCCTCCAGCACCTTGCGGTGCAGCACCGGGAGCAGCCCGTCGTCCGCCAGGTTGCGCATCGCCTGCGCGAAGGCCCCCACCCCCGGCAGCACCAGCCCCGACGCCGCCCCCACCGCCGCCGGGTCCGCCGACACGCACACCGGCGCGCCCACCCGCGTGAGCGCCCGCACCACGGAGTCCAGATTGCCCATCTTGTAGTCAACGATCACGATCATCGGCGGTTCCGTTGCCTTCTCAGAACACCGTCCGGGGAGAAAACCCTTCCGCGCGGCCCCCCGATTGTACCACCCCGCCCCCGCCGCAGGTCCCAGACAACACCCTGCGTTCCCGCCCCCTGGGATCGCCAGGCTTCCCCCTGGCCTTCCGGAAAACCAGCAAGAGGACCGTAACTGCAGGTCGGCTATGTGGTTTCCCAGAAGCGGCGTTGACGCCTTGAGGAGGCTCTGCTAGACTTTCCACGAGACGGTGACTTGGAACCTTCTTCTTGGCAATGCGCGTCTCGTGAGAAATGCGGACCGACTCTTTCCGGAGGTCTCCGTCCAGACTCAATGCCCTCGCCCCCCATTTGGAGGCGTCTTATAGAGGAAACGGCGATAGCCATGGAACATCTTAGGCCCGAGGACACTGATTGCGAAAAGCAGTTTGTGCTCTCCTTCATTGAGAAGAGACGGCAGCCGCGCTACCTCGAAATGCTGGACAGGGGAAATCTGGAGAAGTTCCATTATGAACTGTCCGACAGAATGTGGGGACACCTCGATCCTAACACAACCTTGCACTGCAAGTCAGGCATTGGAATTGATGACATTGCGCGGGTTTGTCCGGAAACGCTGGAGGTTGAGTGGTTCCATGTGATGAACCGCCCCCCCGATTCCCTCTCTCGCATTCGAATGGCCGACCTGCCCACGGACCCAACCCTTTTGATGAGCGGCACCGCCATGGTCATCAGCATTCTCTCCGGAAGGCTGGCTCTATACTATTTGGAAGGGTACTTGGCGCTGTGTTATCGAATGGCGCACCTCACGGGCCCGCTTGCCGAATGCCCAAGGTTTTGCAGCGTGGTTGACCCATCTTGGCGCTAGCACTTTCTCTCCACTTGCTGGGAGCGCCAGGCTTCCCCCTGGCCTTACGGAAAATCGGCGGTGTGGCGGCGGCGCCGGGAATGCCCCGCCTGCTTCTTGGGCTTCTTTGTGTTCGGAGTGCTCCGGTGGTAAGGTGTTTCGGAGGTTTTCACCACAAGCGGCTTCCAGCCGCTTTCTTTGGGCGCACACCACGGCCCAGGAACGCGCCTGGAAGGCGCGTCTACGCTGGCTGCCGGTGTCCGGGATTACCCAACGCGCTCCACCCACACGCGCAATGCGCCGCGGCGCGCGCCGCCGGCCTCGTGGAAGGCTTCGAGGCGGCCGTCGGCGGCGGGGAGGACCAGGCCGGGGAGGGTGAGGCGGGTTTCGCCCGCCGGGAGGGTGCCCTCGGCGCCCGCACCAACCACGGTGAAGAGGATGCGGCGGTCCGTGTCGGCGGCGGGGAACTCCACGGTGGCGCGGTAGTCGCCGCCCTGCGCAATGCGGACCTCCCACCCGCCGTTGTCGGCGTCGCCCCAGCCCTTCGCGCCGCGCCAGTCCTGGCGGGTGAGGACGGAGGGGTTTTCCTGCGGCGCGCCGAGGACGATGCGGGGCGGGTCGTAGCCGCGCGTCGCGCCGACGTCGGCGAACCACGCCTCGTAGTCCGCGCGCAGGCGCCGGACGGTGTCCGGGTGGTCCGCGGCGACATCGGTGGTCTCGCCGGGGTCGGCCTCCAGGTCGTAGAGTTCGGCGCCGTTGACCAGCTTGAAGCGGCGCGTAACGACGGCGGCGTTGCGGAAGGGTTCGGGCGCGTCGCCCCGGTGCCACTGAAGGAAGAGCGTGCGGTCGGGCGCGCCGTCCGCGGTTCCGGCGAGGTGCGGCCAGAGGTTGACGCCGTCGAGGCGGGGCTCCTCCGGCGGGGTGAAGCCGCAGGCGTCGAGGAGCGTGGGCAGGACGTCAATGTGCGCGCCCATCGCGGCGATCTCGGCGCCCGGCGCGATGTGTCCGGTCCACCGCGCGAAGAAGGGCACACGGATGCCGCCCTCGTAGACCGAGCCCTTGCCGTCGCGCAGGCCCGCGTTATACCGCGCGCCGTCGTTGAGGGCGGGGCCGTTGTCGGTCATGAAGCAGACGATCGTGTCCTCCGCGAGGCCAAGCCGGTCCAGCGCGTCGAGCACCTTCCCCACATTCTCGTCGAGGTTGGCGATCATGCCGTAGATGCGGGCGGTCTTCTCGTCCAGCCCCTTCTCCGCGAAGGGCTTCCAGTACGCCTCCGCCACGTCCAGCGGGTTGTGGGGGGCGTTCGTGGCGAGGTAGGCGAAGAAGGGGCGGTCCGCGTTCGCCTCGATGAAGGCCACGGCGGCGTCGGCGAAGACGTCGGTGCAGTAGCCCTTCGTGCGGGCGTCCTTCCCGTTGTGCGAGAGGACCGTGTCGAAATACGACGTGTTGTCCGGCTCCGACGGCTGGCAGATGCCGCCGCCCTTGTGGCACAGCGACTCGTCAAAGCCCTTGTCCACCGGACGCATGGGGTAATTGTCGCCGAGGTGCCACTTGCCGAAGAGGCCCGTGCGGTAGCCCCGCGCGCGCAGCATCTCCGCCAGCGTGACCTCCGCCGGGTCCATCATGGCGCGGCCGAGGTAGGTGTCAATGGCCCGCGTGCGGTGGTTGTAGCGCCCCGTCATGAGACAGGCCCGCGTCGGCGCGCACACGGGGCTTGCGTAGAAGCGGCGGATCCACGCGCCGTCCCGGCGCAGGGAGTCCATGCGCGGTGTTTTCAGGACCGGATTGCCCGTGCAGCCCAGGTCGCCGTAGCCCTGGTCGTCCGTGAGGATGAACACGACATTCGGCGGGCGCTTCGGCCCCGGCTCCGCGGCCCGCACCCCGCCGCCCGCGGACAGCAGCAGCGCGGACGCCGCCCCGGCCTGTTTCAGGAAACCTCTGCGGCTGGATGAGCGCATGGGGGACCTCCTTGGCGGGGCGCCGTGCCCCCGGCGATTCTAGCAGAACGGTCGCGGGGGCGGGAATGCATGGGAGTTATGGGAAGCAGGGGAAGTATGGGAGGTTGGCAAAGGACGGTCTTGAGGGGGCATGCACCCGGCACCCCGGAGAAACCTGTCTGTTCCCCCCCCCTCCCATACTTCCCCTGCTTCCCATACCTCCCATCCCCCCACATGGCGCGCGGGAACCGGAAACGGCTACACTGGGGAGGGTGCCCCCGCCGGGGGGGCGCCGCCGCCTTCAACGACAAAAGGAGTCGCGCGATGAACGAGACGCTTGCCCTGAACGGGGGCCCCAAGTCGGTGCCGGGGCCGCTGCCGCCCTGGCCCTGCCTGAACGAGGCGGCCATTGAGGATGTGGTGGCGACGCTGCGCAGCGGGAAGGTGAACTACTGGACCGGCGAGCGGGGCATGGAGTTTGAGCGGCGCTTCGCGGCGTGGCAGGGCTCGCTGTTCGCCGTGAGCACGAGCAACGGCACGAGCGCGCTCCACACGGCGCTGGCGGGGCTGGGCATCGGCCCGGGCGACGAGGTGATCGTCCCCAGCTACACCTTCATCGCCACGTCGTTCGCCGTGGTGCAGGCGGGCGCGGTGCCGCGCTTCGCCGACGTGAACCGCGACGACCACTGCATCAGCGTGGAGAGCGCGGCGAAGCTGGTGAACCGGCGCACGAAGGCCGTCATCGTGGTCCACCTCTACGGCAACGTGGCGGACATGGACCCGATCCGCGCCTTCGCCCGCGCGCACAACCTGTTCGTGGTGGAGGACAACGCGCAGGCCTTCGGCGGGGAGTACAAGGGGCGGAAGACGGGCACCCTCGGCGACATCGCGGCGTGCAGCTTCTGCCAGAACAAGACCTTCACCACGGGCGGCGAGGGCGGCATGGTCACGACGGACAACGAGGAGGCCGCCTGGCGCTGCCGCAGCTTCCGCGACCACGGCTACGACGTGCGCGAGCGCCTGCGCCTGCTGGAGATGGAGCAGAAGCTCCCGTACATCCACACCATGGCGGGGTTCAACTACCGCATGACGGAGATGCAGTCGGCCATCGGCCTCGCCGAGCTGGACCGCATGGACGCGTGGAACATGCCGCGCCGCCGCCGCAACGCGGGCATCCTGCTGGAGGCGCTGGCGGACGTGCCGCAGATCCTCCACCTGCCCGTCGAGACGCCGGAGCGGCGCAACGGCTGGTTCGTCTTTCCCGTCACCCTCGACATGGACCGCATGACCTGCGACATGGCCGGGTTCCTCGCGGCGCTCGGCGCCGAGGGCGCGCCCTGCTGGAACGTCTTCTGGCCCCAGTGCCACACCGAGGCCGCCTTCCAGAAGCACTGCGCCTACGGGAACTCCGGGTTCCCCTTCACGTCGAAGGAGTACGCCGACCCGGCGTCGGTGGACTACACGCGCGTGGAGGTGCCCAACGCCGTCTGGCACCAGACCCGCACCTTCATCACCTTCGTGTTCCCCACCTACGAGGAGGAGCACATGCGCGGCATCGCCGCCGCCATCAAGAAGGTCATCGCCGCGTTCGCGAAACAATGAAGAATCGTCGTGACTGCCACACAAACCGCCATTCCCGCCACACAGACCGTCATTCCCGCGCAGGCGGGAATCCATCTTGGGTCAGCGGTCATCGCCGCGCGCCAAAGACATGGACCCCCGCGTTCGCGGGGGTGACGGACAGCAGGATGACAAAGGAGGACAGGAAATGAAAGCACGATGGGCGGTTCTGGGGTCCGCGGGCATCGCCCGCCGCCGAACCATCCCCGAGGGCATTGTGAAGGCGGACAACGCGGAGCTGGCCGCCGTCTTCGACGTGGACGCCGCGGCGAACGGGGCGGTCGCCGCCGAGTTCGGCGCGCGCGCCTGCGCCGGCGAGGACGAGCTGCTGGCGTCGGACGCGGACATCGTCTACATCGCCACCCCGGCGTGGCTCCACCACGGCCAGGTCCTGCGCGCGGCGGCCGCGGGCAAGCACGTCTTCTGCGAGAAGCCCCTCGGCATGACCGTCGCCGAGGGGAAGGAAATGGTCGCCGCCTGCGCAAAGGCCGGCGTGAAACTCGGGGCCGGCCTCATGATGCGCTTCCACGCGCAGCACCAGGCCGCGCTGGCCCTCGTGCAGTCCGCCCGCCTCGGCGTGCCCGTCTTCGCGCGCGCCCAGCTCTCCTGCTGGTACCCGCCCATCGCGGGCGCGTGGCGGCAGGACCCCGCCCTCGGCGGCGGCGGCAGCCTCATGGACCTTGGCGGCCACTGCATAGACCTGCTGGAGATGTTCTTCGGCCCCGTCTCCGCCGTCCGCTGCGAGACCGGCAGCCTCGTCCAGGCCTACGCCTCCGAGGACACCGCCGTGGTCCTCCTCGACTTCGCCTGCGGCGCGAAGGGCGCCGTGGACTGCCTGTTCAACGTGCCCGACGCCGCCTCGCGCAACCGCCTGGAGCTCTACGGCTCCCTCGGGAGCATCCTGGCCGAGGGCACCATCGGCCAGGGCGAGGCCGGGCGCATGGAGGCCCTTCTCGAGGCCGCCCCCGGCGACTACGCCGCCGCCCAGGAGCGCACCGCCGAGGGCGGCATTCCCATCGCCCCGCCCCCCGTCAACATGTACCGCGCCGAGGTCGAGGCCTTCTCCCGCGCCGTGCTGGAGGACACCCCGCCGCCCGTCCCCGGCGAGGACGGCCTCTGGAGCCAGAAGGTCCTCGCCGCCTGCTACGAAAGCGCCCGCACCGGCGCGAAGGTCGTGGTGCGGTAGGCGGGATGGACGACATGGACAGTATGGACGACATGGACAGTATGGACGACATGGACAGTGCGGGCGAAGCGGACTACCGCAAGGGCGAATAGGAACCTGTGCGGGATGCTGTTCCCGTTCATAACGTCCATGGGGTCCATTCCGTCCATTCTGTCCGTGCGGGTCCGCGCCCGCGCGTCTTCTTAGAAAGCCCACGCCCCCGGAGAACCTGAAATGAACACCACCCGCCCGAAGCCAAGCGCTCCGCCCACGGTCTTCCACCGGCTTCCTCTTCTCGTCTTCGGCATGTTCCTCCTGTCCACCGCCTCCGCCCTCGAACTCACCTTCCCCCGGGACGGGGACGTGGTGACGCGGCTGGACGGGGGGGAGACGGCGGAGGGGCTGGCGCTGGCGGTGCAGGGGACGGCCCCGGCGGGGGCGGCCGTGCGGGTGAACGGCGTGGCGGCGGCGCGGGACGGGGAGGCGTTCTCGTGCACGGTGCCGGTGACGGGGCGGCGCGCGCGGATTGTGGCGGAGTCGGACGGGGCGCGGGCGGAGGCGCGCATCCTGTGGAACCGGGGGAGTTTCAAGCGCTACCGCTTCTCGGTGGACGACAACATCCAGTTTCTCAAGGACCTGGGCATGAACCCGAAGGCGTACCCCTCGCTCTTTGACCACTGGTACCTGGCGTTCTGGCGGGAGATGCACCAGACCTACGGCGCGAAGATCCACCTGAACATCTACTACCAGACCGACGGCTTTGACCTGTCGCAGATGCCGGACACCTGGCGGGACGAGTGGCGCGCGAACGCGGACTGGCTCCGCCTGACCTTCCACGCGCTGCAGGACAAGCCGGACCGCCCCTACCGCAACGCGGGCCACGCGCAGGTCGCCCACGACTACGACCTGGTGACGGGGCACATCCGCCGCTTCACGGGGCAGGACACGCCGGGCTGCACGACGACGGTCCACTGGGCGGAGTGCCCGGCGGCGGGCGTGCGCGCCTTGCGCGACCGGGGCATCGAGAACCTCATCGGCATCTTCCACGTGAACAATGGCACCTGCACGACGGGGTACTATCTCCCGCCGGAGCAGTGCGCCCGGGTTGACACGCGGCCCGCGTGGCACGACCACGCCACCGGCGTCACCTTCCTCCCCTGCGCGCTGGTGGTGAACAGCCCTCCGGTGGGGGAGATCGTGCCGCTGCTGGAACAGCGCGCGGCGTCGCCGCACACCTCGGAGCTGGTGGAGCTGCTCATCCACGAGCAGTACTTCCGCGAGGAGCTGGACCTCTACCAGCCGACGATCAAGGACAAGGTCCGCACGGCGCTGCAATGGGTCACGGAAAACGGCCACAAGCCCGTCTTCTGGAGCGACGGCTTCCTGGGCGTTCCTGAGCCCTGACCGGAAGGCGCGGCCGCCGTCAGGAGAGGAGGTGCTCGAGGAGGATCTTGAAGCCGATCCCGAGCAGCACGAGGCCGCCGAAGACCTCCATGCCCTTGCCGAAGCGGCCGCCGAGCCGCGCACCGAAGTGCATGCCGGCCAGCGTGAGGGCGCCCGCGACCAGGCCGATGACCAGGGCCGGGTACCACACGGCGACGCCGAGCATGGCGAAGGTGATCCCCACGGCCAGGGCGTCTATGCTCGTGGCCACGGACAGCACCACGAGGCTCCACCCGCGCGTGGGGTCGGTGCGGGGCCGCGTTTCGCCGTCCTCCCCGTCCTTGCTGGAAAGCGCCTCGCGGAGGGCGCGGCCGCCGACATAGGCGAGGAGGAAGAAGGCGATCCAGTGGTCATAGTCGCGGATGTAATCGGCGGCGAGGGACCCCAGGGTCCAGCCGATGACGGGCATCAGGGCCTGGAACAGGCCGAAATGGAAGGACAGCCGGAACATCTGGTGCCCGTCCACCCGGCGCAGGAGGACGCTCGTGGCCACGGCCACCGCCAGGGCGTCCATGGAAAGCCCCACGGCGATGCCGAACAGTTCCAGTCTTCCAATCATCATGCGTTCCCGTGCCGGGTTTGCGGCCAAAGGCGGCATTTTAGCGGCCGGAGGCGGGCCGGGTCCAGCGCGCCGCGCGGGTTTGTGTTAGAATCGCCTGCGGGGTCTGGGCGGTGTTGAACGCACAGGACACGGCTCCGCGCCGCGCGCGGGCCGCCGCGCTGGTGACCCTGGGCGTTGAGCCGGTCTTCGGCTGCAACCTCAAGTGCAACTACTGCTGGGGCGCGTTCGAGGAGGGGCTTGCGGGGACACGGCCCCGTCTCATGGAATGGGATCTTTTCCGCAAGGCCATGGACGAGGCGCCGGACACGGTGGAGACCGTGACCTTCGGCAGCGTCGGGGAACCGCTGATGCATCCGCGCCTTTGCGAGATGATTGCCTATGCCGCCGCCTCGGGACGGCGCACGGCCATGTACAGCAACGGCACCCTGCTTGCGGGGGAGCGCGCCGAGGCCTTGGCCGCCGCCGGCCGCGCCGCGCCCTGAGCGCCGCCAAAGGGGGGCGGAAAACGCGCCGCCCCCGTTCCCTTGTCCGACGGATCCGTCCGATCGGTCCGATGTTCCCCGGCCAACAGCGCCCCCCTGCAAACAACCGCGCCGCCGGGCCGGAGGGCCGCGGCGGCGCGGGGAGTTCTTGCCGGAGGCTTGTTTTACAGCACCGTGAAGTCGGCGCGGCCCGAGATGGCGGACTGGGCAGTGCGCGCGGTGGTCACGAGGGTGTAGGTGCCGGGGGGCGTGTTGGCCGGCATGCGGAAGGGCTGGCTGCTGACCCAGGTGCCGTCGGTGCGCTGGAAGGCCTGGCTGGAGATGTCGGCGACGACACGGTCGCCCTGCATGAGGGTGCGCTGCTCGCTGACCTGGACGCCGGGGCCCGTGCCGAGGAGGGCGTACTGGATGGTGCCCTCGATCTCCTCGCCGGGCCGCACGGAGGGCGGCAGCACCTCGGCGCGCTCGAACCGCATCAGCTCGCCCTGCGCGGGCGTGTAGTTGTAGACCTGCTGGGTCTCCTGGGCGCTCTTTTCCTTGCGCGCCTTGATGTCGTGGATGATCAGGCCCGTGAGGGCGCCCGCGGCCGCGCCGATGAGCGCGCCGGCCACGGCGTTGCCGGACTGGTGGCCGATGATGGCGCCGGCGCCCGCGCCGAGCGCGCCGCCGAGCCCGGCGGCCTCACCGTAGGTCTGGCACCCGGTCACACCGGCCAGGGCCAGGGCCACCACGGTCAAACAGCTCATCACCTTCATCGTTGTCGTCATCGCGCGCTCCTTTCAGCTGCGGATAGTCTCCGTGTACCTAACGAAAATCCCGGCCCGGTTATTCATTCAAAAAGGCGGGGGGCGGTGGCCAGGCACCGCCCCCCGGGGTTTCTGTCGTGGATCAGGCCTGCCCCGGCACCGGGATCGGGCCGAGCGGATAGGCCTTGGCGAAGTCCAGCTCCTCGGGCACGAGGCTCAGGTCGCTCTTGAGCGCGTCGTCCCAGGAGACTTCCGCGCCCGTGTAGGCGGCCATGCGGCCCATGATGGCCGTCAGGCAGCTCTCGGCCACCTGGACGCCCTCGTTGAGGTAGGGGCCCGTGCCCCGGATGCTGGCGTAGAGGTCAATGTGCTCCTGCACGTAGGGGTCCGACGTCTCCTTGCCCAGGTTGCAGCAGCTGCTCTTTCCCTTGGTGCCCGTCACCTCCTCGAACACGGCGTTCTTGGAGTTTTCCCAGTGGCGCGACATGCTCAGGATGTGGACGCCGCCCGGGTACTCGTAGTCGCAGGTGAAGTTGTCCCAGATGTCGCCGTAGCGCTCCTCGAAGGGCTTCCAGGCGCGGCCGCCGGACGCCACCACCCTCTCCGGGTGCGCGTTGAGCGCCCAGTTGATCACGTCGAGGTTGTGCACGTGCTGCTCGAGGATGTTGTCGCCGCAGGTCCAGATCTGGTTGTACCAGTTGCGCAGGCGGTACTCCAGGTCGCTCCATTCGGGCTTGCGCTCGTGGCTGAAGGGCAGGGTGCCGATCCAGTAGGCGCGGCCGGAGAGGATCTCGCCGATCTCGCCGCCGTGGATGCGCTTGACCGTCTCGACATACGGGGTCTGGTGGCGGCGCTGGGTGCCCGCGACCACCGACAGCTTGTTCGCCTCCGCCTTGCGGGCGGCCTCGATGAAGCGTCGGATGCCCACGGCGTCCACGGCCACGGGCTTCTCGGTGAAGATGTGCTTGCCCGCGTTGACGGCGGCCTCGAAGTGGACGGGGCGCGCGTAGGGCGGCGTGGCCAGGATGACGACCTGCACGTCGGTCTTGAGCAGCTTGTCAAAGGCGTCCATGCCCACGAAGACCTGCTCGTCCGTCACGGCGACCTTGGCCCTCAGCTTCGGGTCCTTGATCTTCTCCAGCTCGTGGCGGCAGTTCCGGACCTTGTCCTCGAACGCGTCGGCCAGCGCCGTGATCTTGACGTTGTCCACGCCGTCAATGAGGTTCTTGGCCGCGCCCGTGCCGCGCCCGCCGCAGCCGATCAGGCCGACCTTCAGCGCCTCGGCGCTGTCCTGCGCCCGCGCCGCGCCCGCGGCCAGAATGGAAAATCCCGCGAAAGCGGAGGCCTTCGCGAAGTCCCTGCGGCTCATGCCGCCGTTTCCGATGCCCATGACGAAAATCCTCCTTGCAGTGGTTGGTCCGCCCGTGCGCGGCCGGACACCGCCCGGCGCGCGCTTTCCCCCCATGATAGCAGAACGCCGCGGCCGCATGATATACTTTTCCGGCCCGCGCGCCCCCCTGTTTTGCGCGGGTTTTCGCCCGTCCAAACCCCGAAAGAGAGGAGCACGCGATGAGCTTCCCCCTGAACACCGCCGGCTTCAAGCCCGTGGCCTTCAACCCCTTCACCGACACCCTCACGGCGGACCAGCGCGCCCAGCTGCTGTCCAACATCCAGACCGTCCGCGACACCATCATCTTCTTCACCGCCGTGGCGGGGGCCAAGGGCCTCGGCGGCCACACGGGCGGCGCCTACAGCATCGTCCCCGAGGTGGTCATCGCAGACGCCTTCATGAAGGGCTCCGACAAAATCTACCCCGTCTTCTTCGACGAGGGCGGCCACCGCGTCGCCATCCAGTACGCCATGTCCGCCTTCAACGGCGAGATGCCCATGGAGAAGCTGCTCCAGTACCGCGCGGCGGGCGAGGGCCTCTACGGCCACCCCGAGCTCGACCCCGAGCTGGGCGTGAAGTTCGCCTCCGGACGCCTCGGCCACCTGTGGCCCTTCGTCAACGGCGTTGCCAAGGCCAACCCGGACAAGGTGGTCTTCCTCTTCGGGTCCGACGGCTCGCAGATGGAGGGCGACGACGCCGAGGCCGCCCGCTTCGCCGTGGCGCACCGGGTCAATGTGAAGGTCGTCGTGGACGACAACGACGTCACCATCTCCGGCCACCCGTCCAACTACCTGCCGGGCTACGACATCGGCCGCACGCTCGCGGGCCACGGCCTGCCCGTGGACACGGGGGACGGCGAGGACTTTGACGCCCTCTTCGCCCGCATGGTCGCCGCCGTGAAGGCCGACGGCCCCGTCGCCCTCATCAACAAGCGCCCCATGGCCCCCGGCATCGAGGGGCTCGAGGGCAACCACGCCGGCCACGACGTCATCAAGAAGGAGCTCGGCGCCGCCTACCTCCAGGCCCGCGGCCACGCGGACGCCGTCGCCTACCTCGACACCGTGAAGAAAGTCACCGTCTCCGCGTCCTACCGCGGCTGCACCGCCGAAACCGCCAGCAACCGCACCGAGTTCGGCAACATCGTCAACGGCATCCTCGACGGCATGGATGAGGCCGCCCGCGTCGCCACGCTGCTCGTGGTGGACTCGGACCTCGAGGGCTCCACGGGCCTCAAGGGCATCCGCGTGAAGCACCCGGAAGTCTGCCTCAACGGCGGCGTTCAGGAGCGCGGCAACTTCTCCGCCGCCGCCGGCTTCGGCTTCAAGCCCGGGAAGCAGGGCATCTTCAGCACCTTCTCCGCCTTCCTCGAGATGATCATCTCCGAGCTGACCATGGCCCGCCTCAACGGCGCCAACGCGATCTGCCACTTCTCCCACGCCGGCATTGACGACATGGCCGACAACACCTGCCACTACGGCATCAACGTCATGCTCGCCGACTGCGGCATCGCCGAAAACGACGCCACCCGGCTCTACTTCCCGGCGGACGCGCTCCAGCTCAAGAGCGTCGTCGAGACCACCTGGAACGACCCCGGCGTCCGCTTCGTCTTCACCCTGCGCAGCAGCGTGCCGTTCATCCTCGACGCCAAGGGCGAAAAGATGTACGGCGGGGACTACACGTTTGTGCCCGGCAGGGACGAGATCGTGCGCGAGGGGTCGGCGGGCTACGTCGTCGCCTACGGCGACATGCTCTGCCGCGCCCTGGACGCCGTCGAGCGCGCCCGCGAGGCGGGGCTGGACGTCGGCCTGATCAACAAGCCGACGCTCAACACGCCCGACGAGGAGATGCTGGCGAAGGTGGGCAAGGCCCCCTTCGTCCTCGTGGCCGAGAGCCAGAACATCAAGACGGGCCTCGGCCTGCGCTACGGCACCTGGCTCCTCGAGCGCGGGTTCAGCCCCCGCTACGCCCACATCGGCGTCTCCAAGCCCG
>JAAYBR010000009.1 GCA_012730045.1 Candidatus Hydrogenedentota bacterium
CAACCACCGGCTAATGTCTTGCATCCCTCCGGGATGCCCAAGACTTTCGCTTTCGGCCATTTCCACGTGTGGCAGAGAGCAACCGGCAGCTTGGGGCGCGAAAGAATACGTCCACTTCATTAGCAGGAGAAAGACCATGACCAGCGGTGGCGCGGTACGGTTGCGCGGGGGCATCCCCCTCACACGACGACGTTCTCCAGCTCCCAGCCCTTGCGGAAGCGGGGTTTTACATACTCGTTGGCCTGGTCGTTGTTGGTGAAGCGGAGGTTGTCGCCGTCCCACAGGAGCTTCTCGTTGGGGAAGCGCCAGCAGATGGAGCCGAGGAGCAGCCATTCGGTGAAGGGGCCGCCGATGGTGAAAGGGGAGCAGTTGGGGTCGCCGCCCTTGCAGGCCTGGAGGAAGTCCTCGTAGTGGCCCTCGCGGACGCGCGGGATCACGCGCGCGGGCTTCTCGTAATCCTTCATGCGCGCCTTGGGCAGCAGGCTGACGCTCTCGCCCCGGCCCTTGGTGCCGATGAACCCCTTGGTGCCGACGAAGATCTCGTTGAAGTCCAGCACGTCCTCGGCGGTGAGGCCCTCGGGCGGCTGGAAGGCCGCCGCCATGTCGCCCTCGTACCAGTAGACGGTCACGGGGGGCATCTTGCCCGCCGGGACGTGGGGGTTGGGCCGCTCGGGGAACTCCATCTTGCAGGAGTAGTGGGGGAAGGTGACGGGGTTCACGCCCTTGACGGCGGTGCATTCGACGCTGGTGGGGCGGCCGAGCTGGAGCGCCCAGTTGGCCGGCCCGAGCTGGTGGATGCCCCAGTCGCCGATCATCTGGGAGCCGTAGTTGAGGAAGCCGCGCCAGTTGATGGGGTGGATCTTGGAGCTGTACGGGACCTCCTCCGTGCGGCCCATCCACAGGTTCCAGTCGAGGGTGGACGGCACCTCCTCGGCGGGGGGCCACGCGGTGATGTCGCGGGAGAACCCGCCGCCGCTCATGGAATGGACCTCCACCACGTCGCCGATGTCGCCCCGCCAGATCATCTCGCAGGCGCGGCGGGTCGCCTCGCTGGAGTAGCCCTGGTTGCCCATCTGCGTGACCACCTTGTACTTCTTCGCGGCGTTGGTGAGCAGGCGCGCCTCCCAGACCGTCTGCGTGAGGGGCTTCTGGCAGTGGACCGACAGGCCGCGCTCCATGGCGCGCAGGGCGATGCTCGCGTGCATGTGGTCCGGCGTGGTCACCGTGACGGCGTCCAGGTTCTTGTGCTCCTTGTCCAGCATCTCGCGGTAGTCGCGGTACACCTTCGCGTTCGGGAACCGCTTCACCATCTCGCCGAGATGGTTCGCGTCCACGTCGCACAAAGCATAGATGTTCTCGCCGCTCACGCCGTCCACGTCGCCGCCGCCCATCATGCCGCCCACGCCGATGCATCCCATGCTCAGTTTGTCGCTTGGGGCGGCCTGCCCCGACCCCGCCAGCACATGGCGGGGGACGATGGTGAACAGCGGGAATGCCGCGGTGGCGGCGGCCAGAAACGCGCGCCGCGTGGTCTTCAACGTCTTGGGGGATTCCTTGCTCATGATGGCTCCTTCCCGGTGGGGGGTGCGGTCCGGCGGGCCGGACGATTCCGTATTAGCCCCTAACAGGGCGTGTCACTGCAAATCCGCCGGCGCGGCGGCGATCTCCAGCCGGTTGCTGATGTACATGTGCTGACCGCGGAGGGAGATGCCGCTGCGCATGGTGTTGGGCTCCGGGACCATGTGCTCCGGACGCGGCGTCACGCCGGGAATCTCCGGGAATCCATACACGGAGGCGAAGGCTTCAAACACCGGCGGGTCGCCCGGCTCGGTCTCCAGCACCACCTCGTAGCCGTCTGCGGGGAAGAGCTCGAAGGAGAGGGAGAAGGGGTCCTTCCCGGGGGTGGTCGGAACGCCCGCGACGGTGGCCGCCGTCACGGGTGCGCCGCCGGTCTGGCGCAGGTCCACGTTTCGGGGCGCATCGTGGGCGAAGAGGCGGAGGGTCACCCGCCGCTTCCCGTCCACCGTCTCGTCCTTCAGCAGCTCGGCGCGGACACCGCGCAGGCTTTCGGCCACGGGTGCCTCGGCGCGGAGGTAATGGTCACCGTGCGCCCAGGGGAGCAGGTCGGACACGGGGGCGCGCAGGCCCTTGGGGAAGAACTGCCTCGTCCACTCGTCCACCTTGACGTCCTCGCTGAGCCAGAAGGCCTTCCCGGAGTCCAGGTCCGCGGTGTACACCACGGAGTTCATCAGGGGCCGGTCCTTGCCTGGCTTTCCGATCAGGAGCCCCGCGCCCAGCAGCGCGAGCGACAGCACGGCGGCGGCCGCGCCCAGGGCCCACGAGCGGCGCACCCGGGCCAGCAGCGACATCACCGGCATGAGTGTGAGCAGGATGACGACGACCAGCGCGGCGAGGATGGGCGCGCCAAGGATGTTGATCATCCACATGAGCTGCTGCCATCCGGGCGGCAGGATGCACAGGGCGGGCGTGGCGAAGAGGGCCGCGGCCAGCAGGAGGCCCGGGCCGGGCTCGCCTTTCCGGCTTCCCGCCAGCAGCAGGAGCAGCGCGCCGGCGCCGAAGATCACCGGCCAGGTGAAGAGGTACGCGCCGCCCGGAAACAGCAGCGCCGTCCCCGCGACCAGCGGGCACAGCCAGGCCATCGCGGCGGCCTGAAGCTCGGCGGCCCGGAGCCGGCGGGCCGCGGGCACATGGATGAACAGGGACACCGCCAGCGCCATGAAAAGGAAGGCAACGCAGAACAGGTTGCCGTCGTAGAGGGCGCGCGGTTCGGGGACGTAGGTGAGCTTCACCGTGTAGAGATGCACCACGTTCTCATAGCCGAACACGACGCAGAACATGCCGAGCGCGAGCAGCGCGGCCGCGCCCGCCGCCGCGGGGAAGAGCAGCAGGGCCCTCACATAGCCCCCCAGCGTGATGCGGCGCGTCACAAGCCCGGCGAGGGTGGCCAGCAGCAGGGCGGCGACGGCCAGAACGGCCAGGGGTTTCTCCCGGGAGAGGGGGTACTGGACCATGTTGAAGCCCAGCGTGTTGAAGTAGACGTCGTTGCCGCCGTCAAGGTCCACCGTTGCGAAGTCCGCGTTCCCGAAATGCCCGATGGTCCCCATGACATGGGCGCCGAAATGCTGGATGCTGTCCGGGTCCATGTGCTCCGGCGAGTCGTTCATCGTGTGGTACCACATGAACTTGTCAATGTACGCGACGTTGTACCCCTTCATGCCCGCGTTGCGGAATTTCGTGAAGTCCCCGCCGAAGGGCGACGCCTGGTAGATGGCGAACATGAGGGAGCTGGACACGGGCAGCGCGCCGTGGGCCGAAGCCGCGCGCAGCTCGCGGATGTGCCCGCTGTTGCCCGAGGAGGTCTCAAAGACCAGGGCGGTCCCGCGCGTGCCGCGCACGTCGAGACAGCTCATGACCCCCACATCCGCCGCCAGGGGGTGTGTGCAGAAGCCCTGCGCGCCGTAGCCGCCGATTTCCTCCGCATCCGCGAAGACAAACACCACGTCGTTGCGCGGGCGCGGGCGGTTCATGAGGGCGCGCGCCGCCTCCAGCATGGCCGCGCACCCCGCAATGTCGTCCGTGGCCCCCGGGCCGTAGGGCACTGAGTCGTAATGCGCGCTGAAGGCCACCGAGCCCGTGTTGTCCGTGCCGGGGATGCGCCCGATCACCGCCTGATGGAGACGGACCGTGTTCCCGTTCACGGCGGGCTTGGACATGAACTCCGCCTCCACCCCCAGGCGGCGCAGCTCCTCCAGGAAGTACTTCGCCACCTCGTCGTTTTGCCGGGATCCTGCGGGATGCGTCACGGCGGAGCACGCGAACCCGTGCGCAATCGCGCGGTGCGCCGAGAACTGGTCCGCCGGGGCGTCCTTCGGAAGCCCCTTCGGCGGCCGCTGCGCCAGCACGCCCAATCCGGCAAGACCCGCCGCAAACAGGCAGGCGGCCGCGGCACACACTATGGGGAGACGATTCGGGGACATGTTTGCTCCTCTGGGCTGTCCGGCCGTCATTTTGGGAGAAAGGCCGGCCGCCACCTTCTGTTTCGCCAACTTCCCACTTGAGAGGGACTTGAGACGCCGTCGGCGGGTTTCATGGCGCGTGGGTGGGCGGTGCGGCCTTCTTGGCCGCCGCCTTCCCCAGCACAAACTCCAGCGCCCGGGTGGCGTCGGCGTGGTTGGTCTCGTGGCCGCCTTCGGGTTGGGCGATCACCAGCACGTCGCGCCCGAGGGCCTTCAGTTTCTCCGCGAGGCGCCTCGCGCCTTCCGGGGGCGTCACGTCATCCTTGTCCCCCACCGTCAGGGCGACGGGCATGGTGAGGCGCTCCGCGTTCAGTTCGGCGCTGCGCTTCCGGTATTCCTCCGGCTTTGACGCCTTGTCCCCGCCGAAGGAGGCGCTGATCGCGTCCTGGAACCCCTCATACTCCACATGGTTCGCCACCGGGTTCAGGGCGACCACGCCGTCCACCAGGTCCGGATGGAGCGCGGCGAAGGTGAGGGCGGCGCTCGCCCCCATGGACCCGCCCGCCAGCACCACCCGCGCGGGCCGGTGCTGTTTCCGGTATTCCCCGAGAATCTGCACCATGTCCGCCTCGGCGGCGGGGCCCATCCAGGAGGTTTTGGCCCGGTAGTCCGGCGAGAGCATGGCCATGCCGTGGCGGTCCGCGGCGTCGCGCAGGGCGCGGCACTCGTCGCGCGGGTTCTCGATGAACTGCCACCGGTCCGACCCGTGGCCGTGCAGCGCGATGATCACCCCGAGCCCCTCCGGCCCCTCCGCCCCCGGCGGCAGCCGGAGGACGTAGCGCTGTTCGGTACCGTCAAAGGCGGCGGTGAACACAATGTCCGCGGGCGGCGCGGAGAGCAGGAGAAGGGCCGGGAGGGCGAGGAAGAGGGCCTTCATGTCCGCGCCTCGATGCGGTCGGTGAACAGCGCCTCTGCCAGGATGGCGTAGCCCTCCGCCGCCGACAGGTAGGGGGTGTGCGGCACGCGGTGGGTGAGCAGGTCCCCCCGGAAGGTGCCCTCGCTCGCGTGGCGGTGCAGGCCCACCCGCACCGGCGCGCCCGTCAGGAAGGCCAGAATGGCCGTGATCCGGGCGAAGAACTCCAGGTCCACCGTGGCGTCAATCCGCAGCCGCCGGCACGCGGCGACCATCCGGACCGTGTCGAGGACAAACGGAAAAAACCCTGTGTCCCGGATGGTCAGCACGTTCTCCCGGGGCACCAGGTCCAGAATGTCCACAATTTCCCGGTTCTTCGCGAACACGCACACGAAGACGTCTTCCCGGCCCAGGCGCTCCGCCGTGTTGGCGATGGCCGGGGCCGCGAGAAGGGTGGCGCCCTGCTCGGCCGGCTTGAGAAACATGACCCGCGTGACGGGGCGCCGCGAATGGTCGCCAATAACCAGCCCGGCCATCTTGCGCAGGATGGTCAGCACGGCGCACAGGGGGATGCCTATCCACCGGTCCACCACTCTGACAAGTATCATCGCCATGGTATTACGTCCCGCCGTTCTTCGCTTCGGGCGCCTCAAAAATGATCAGCGCCCACCTGTCGGTCACCTGCCGCGTTTCATACACCCGTGTGTCCATGTGCGGCGCCAGTTTCTCCAGCAGCCTCGTCTTCACGAGAACAAGCTGCGCGCGCCCCGTGTTCCGGCCTTCCTTCACCGCGTCCTGCGCCTCCTCCACCCGCAGAGCGCGCATCCGCTCTCCCGTGTAGAACTGCAGTCCGTACAGCTCGTCCTCCCCCAGCACGAGCAGGTCGTGCTCCGGGAACTCCGCCAGGGCCGGGGCGAGCTTCGCGGAAAGCTGCCGCATGTCGTGCGGGGACTCCACCCGCGCCGCAACCCCCTTGGCGGCCACCACTGCCAGCGCGACCGCGACGGCCAGCCGCAGCGGGGCGCGCCGCCCGAGGGCGCCGTTCTCCACCAGATGGTCCAGCCCCTTCCCCAACGCCAGGGAGGCGGGCACAAACAGCGGCAGTAGGTACAGCGCCAGCCGGGAGGTGGACAGGGAAAACACCGCCAGAGGCCCGAGGATGCCGGACACGATGAACAGCCACTCCGCCGCATGGGGCCAGCGGGTCACCCGCAGCCACTGCCCGGCGGGCCAGGGGATGCCCCGGCGGCGGAGCAGGACCAGCGCGGTCCACGGCAGGGCGCCGAACAGCAGCACCGGCCCGTAGACCGTCAGGGGCTTGTACAATTCGGGGTTCCGGTCAAACTCGCCGTAGAGGTTCCGGCCGATGGTCTCGTGCAGAATCCAGTAGTCCCTCAGCTCCGGGTGCTGGACCATTTTCACAATGAACCAGGGGAGCCCCAAAGCGGCGAACACGAGGGCCCCCGCCAGCAGGTGCCAGACGGGGAATGCCTCCCCCCGCCGCCTCAGGGGAACATAGGTTGCGGCCACGGCGATGAGCGCCAGCAGCGCCACGGGGCCCTTGGTCATGAACCCCGCCCCGACCGCCGCGCCCAGCGCCAGGGCGCTCCACAGGCGTTTTCCCCGCACGGAATACCAGAAGAACAAGGCCGCCGCCGCCATCCACAGCGCCAGATAGGTGTCGGTGGAGAGCGCGTTGGAGGCCCCCGCCGTGAAGGGCGATGCCGCATACACCAGGGCGCACCACGCCCCCGTCCGCCGGTCCCACACCAGCGTGCCCAGGCGGAACACGATCAGCACGGTGAGCACGAAGGCTGCGGACAGCCCGATGCGCGCCCCCCAGGCGTTCTCGCCCAGCACGGCCATGCCCGCCGCAGTGGCCATGTAGGTGACCGGCGGCTTGGTCCAGTGGGGTTTTCCGTTCAGCACGGGCGCCCAGAGGGCCCCCGCCGCCGCGCTCTGGCGGGCACACTCTGCGTAGCGGCCCTCGGTGGACTCGTAGAGCCCCCGGCTGCCCTGAAAAAGGAGCGTGGACAGCCCCGCCAGCACCAGCACGAACAGCAGGGGCCGCCGGACAAAACACCGCTCCAGTCCCCCCGCCTGTCGCGGGGCGCGGGGCGCGGAATCGGTGTCCAGGGCTTCTGTCATGAATTAACCAACCTCGTCTTTCCTCCGGCCGCCGCGCCCGGGGATTCCGGACGCCCCCTCACGCCCCCCCCTGAACGGGGGGCACCGGGCGGACAGGGGAAAACAATACAGCAAACGCGCGTTTCCGTCAAATCGCGGGGCGCTTTCGCGTTGCCCGGGACCGGCCGGGTCGGCTACACTGGTTCCTGACTTCGGGGATGGAGTCCCCCGCACAACCGCCTGACCCGGGCTGATGACTCCTGGCGGACAAGGGTCGGAACGTCTGTTGTCACGCGGAAGGATGCCTGAAGTCATGCAGAAACTGATGTTGCTGGCCCTGGCGGGGGCCCTGGGAACCCTGGCGCGGTATGGGTTGGGCGGTCTCGTCCAAAGGCTCGGGGGGGAAGGTTTTCCCTGGGGCACCCTGGCGGTCAATCTGGCGGGGTGTCTGGCCGCGGGCCTGCTCTGGACCCTCTTCGAGAACCGATGGTCCGTCTCCGGGGAGACGCGCACTGTGGTGCTGGTGGGGTTCATGGGGGCGTTCACCACCTTCTCCACCCTGATCTTGGAAACCGGGCACATGGTGCGGGCCGCGGAATGGGCCCACGCCGGACTCAACCTCACCCTGCACAACGGACTGGGCTTTGCGGCCCTGTTCGCGGGCATATTCCTCGGCCGGATGTTCTAAAGGAGGCGGTACCATGAAACTTCCCCCAGAGTCCTGCCTGTTGCGCATCTTCATCGGCGAGAGCGACAAGAAGGACGGGATGCCCCTCTATGAGGCTCTGGTGCGGGACGCCCGCGCCCGGGGGCTCGCCGGGGCGACGGTCACCCGGGGCTTCCTCGGCTTTGGGGCCAGCAGCCGCATCCACACCGCCAAGGTGCTGCGCCTGTCGGAGGACCTGCCCGTCGTGGTGGAGATCGTGGACGCCGAGGAGAAGATTCAGGCCTTCCTGCCCGAACTCGACGCCCTGATCGCCGACGGGCTCGTGACCATGGAAAAGGTCCGGGTCATCGTCTACCGCCACAATGGCGGGACCACGTAGCGCCGGCGTCCCGCCGGCCCTGGAACGGCAGGCGTTTTCCTAGAACCGCCCGCAGAGGAAGGTCTCAAGCATCCAGCCGTTGAAGTCGTCCTGCTGGTCGTGGAAGAAGAGGTAGCCGCCGAGGGCGTTGAAGGTGAAGGTGTCCGACAGGGGGATTTCCACGCCCGCGCGCGGGCTGGCCCAGAACAGGTGGAAGATGTCCTTCTGGCGGATGCGGAAGGCGTCGCCCGTCAGGGGCGTCCACATGCGCACCTCGGCCTCCGACAACTGCCGGGAATATCCCGCGTTCATCTCCGTCACGGGCTTGGTTCCCTTCAGCGCGCCCAGAATCCCCTTTTCCGTCTTTTCCGGGCGGCCCCAGGGCCACCAGCGAATGGACGCCCCGGCGTTGATGGACTGGCGGGTGAAGTACACCTTGGAGGAGACGGGAAACAGGGGGGGCAGGCCGTAGGTGTCGCGGTTGCGGATGGTGCCCTGGCCGCCGCCCGCATAGACGGTCCACGCGAGGGACTCGTTGATGTCGCGCCCCACGCCCAGGGTCAGGTCCCAGATCATCCAGTCGTCACGCCAGTCCTGGAAGGTGGTCACGCGCCGCCAGCGCGGGAACAGCAGGCTGAACAGGCCGTTGATCTGCCGGTCAATCCGGCTTTCGGAGGTTTTCAGCTTGTTGTGGTAGTTGGACGTGGTGACGAACCAGAACCAGTCGCCGGGTTCTTCCTCGTCCGCTTCGTCCTCCTCCGCACCGGCGGCGGGGGGCGCTTCGGCCTCTACGGCGGCGGTTTCCACCGCGGGGGCGGCGGGGGCCGCCTCCTCCGGGGCTTCGGTGTCGGCGGCGCGCGCGGCCGCGCAGGCCGCCAGCGCGAGGCACAGCAGGAACACGCGGGTCATGCCGGTTCTCCCGTGGTTGTCCGCGCCGCCGCGCGCGCGGTGTTCAGCCGAGGGGCAGGGCGGTGTCGGCGAAGTTATCCATGGCGCGGGAGGCGCGCATGTTCTTCAGCGCGTCAAAGGCCCTGTCAAACGCGACGGTCACCTGCTCCTTGGCGCAGTACCGCCGCCAGGTCACCGTGCGGTCTTCCATCTCCTTGGCGCCGACCACCCAGACATTGGGAATCTTCCCGGTGACGGCATTGCGTATCTTCTTGTTAAAACTCTCCTCCGAGTCGTCCGTCTCGACGCGGAAGAAGTCGCCGCAGAGGCGCTGCTGGAGTTCGGCGGCGTAGGGCGCGAAGTCGGCGCTCACGGGCACGATGCGGACCTGGACCGGGGCCATCCAGGTGGGGAACGCGCCGCCGTAGAACTCGATGAGGAAGGAGATCATGCGCTCGTGGGTGCTCAGGGGGGCGCGGTGCAGGATGTAGGGGCGCTTGCGCTGGCCGTCGCGGTCGGCGTAGGTCAGGTCGAAGCGCTCCGCCATCACGAAGTCAAGCTGGCAGGTGGAGACGGTCTCCTCGCGGCCCATCAGGTTCTTGATCTGGATGTCCACCTTGGGGCCGTAGAAGGCGGCCTCGCCGCGCTCCTCCTCGTAGGCCACCCCGAGGTTGTGCAGCACCTGCCGCACCGCCGTCTCCGACTGGTCCCACGCTTCGTGGTCGGCCACGAACTTGTCGCTGTCCGGGTCGTGCAGCGACAGGCGCACGCGGAAGTTGCCGAGGCGCAGGTGGGCATAGTACTTCTGGTACATCTGGATGACGCTGTGGAACTCCTCCTCCACCTGCTCCGGCGTGCAGTAGATGTGCGCGTCATTCATGGTCATGGCGCGCACGCGCAGGAGCCCCGAGAGGGACCCGTGCTTCTCGTAGCGGAAGTCGTTGCCGTACTCCGCCAGCCGCAGCGGCAGCTCGCGGTAGCTCCGGGGCCGCGCCGCGTAGACCTTGTGGTGGTGGGGGCAGTTCATGGGCCGCAGGTAGTACTCGTCGTTCTCGTCCACCAGCATGGGCGGGAACATGCTGTCCTTGTAGTAGGGCAGGTGGCCCGAGCGCAGGTAGAGCGCGCCGCGCGCCACGGACGGCGTGCTCACCCGCTGGAACCCCGCCAGGAACTCCTCCTCCTTCGCCCACTTCTCCAGCTCGTCGCGCAGCACGGTGCCGTTCGGCATCCATAGCGGGAAGCCCACGCCCACGTCGGCGTCCTGGATGAAGATGTCCAGCTCGTCGCCGAGCTTGCGGTGGTCGCGCTCCATCGCCAGCTTGCGCCGCGCGACGTAGTCCTTCAGCTCGTCCTTCGACGCGAAGGCCAGCGCGTAGATGCGCGTGAGCATGGGGCGCTTCTCGTCGCCGCGCCAGTAGCTGCCCGAGATGCGGTCCAGTTTGAAGCAGCCGCGCGGGACCTGTCCGGTCCGCTCCAGGTGCGGCCCCTCGCACATGTCCGTGAAGGACCCGCTGGTGTAGAACGACAGGTTGCCGCCGCCGGTCTTGCCCGTCTCCACCAGCTCGCGGGCGTACTCGGCCTTGTAGGTCTCGCCGCGCTTCTCGAACCACGCCAGCGCCTCCGCCAGCGGCATCTCGCTCCGCTCAAACGGCGCGTTCTTCCGCAGGATCAGCTCCATGCGCTTCTCGATTTCCGGAAGGTCGGCCTCGCCCAGGGGCTCGCCGCCGAAGTCAAAGTCGTAGTAGAACCCGAACTCCACCGGCGGGCCAAAGGCCAGCCTGGCGTTCGGGCGCAGCTCCAGCACGGCCTGGGCCATGATGTGCGCCAGCGAGTGGCGCAGCCGGTACAACTGCTCTTGGCCGTCCTGGGACTTGTCACATTCCTCGCACATGATGCACGTCCTTCTTCCCCGCGCGGGTCCGATGCGGCGGCCCCGTGCGGCGGTTGGTGTGAACGAAAAACCCGTTCTGAAAAGCCCCCCCGGCCATCTTCCCGGGCCCCATTCTGTCACGGAAGCCCCCGCCGCCGCAAACCGGGGGCGGGAATTCGGCCCAAGAAGGCGGTGGCGGCGGATAACGGGGCGTTTGTGAACACGAGATTGCTTCAGGCGCTTCGCTTCTTCGCAATGACGAGAGAAAACACGTCTTGGCGAGCGGAGCGAAGCCATCTCGTTCCCGCGACACCCCGTTTCTCGCGCGTCGTACTCGGCGATGGGAGACCCCCGCCGTCTTGAACCCTACGGAATCTGGATGGTCTGGTTCACCGGCTTGCCGTTGCGCAGGATCGTCACGTTGAACTGCTTGACGTCCTTGAACTGCGGGGCCATCATCATGATCTGGTTGATGTCCGTGGGCTGGATGCCGTTCACGTTGGTGATGATGTCGCCGTCCTGGAAGCCCAGCTCCTTCGCGAAGGGGATCTGGCTGATGTCCGTCGCCGTGAAGCCCAGCGGCTTGCCCGACTCGTCCGTGGCGATCCGCGGCTGGTGGCGCATGATCAGCGTGCCCTCGTTCACGCCCTCGGGCATCTTCGCGCCCGCGGGCACGGTGAAGTTGCTTGTGTAGACCTGGTCACCCTTCGCGGAGACGGACTTCACCTCCTCCTTTTCCGGTTCCGCCGGCTTTGCGGGGGCCGCCTCCTCCGGCTTCACGCTGTACTTGAACTGCTCCCCGCCGTGGCTGCGGCGGAAGTCCCACGGCGCGAGCGGCGCCGCCTCCTTCCAGATGCCCTTCCCCTCCGCGATGGCCTGCGCGTTCAGCTTCTTCAGCGACTTGTCCCCCGGCGCGTTCTGGTCGTCATACCACGCCAGTCCCTCGCCCACCAGCAGGTGGCTCAGGCCCACCTCGCCCGCCACCACCACCGCCACGGCCACGCCCAGGTTGTCCTTCGTCAGCACGTCCACCCGCACCGGGTTCCCGGCGATCGCCGCCACCGCCGCCGCCTTCGCCTCCTCCGCCATCGGCTGGCCCGGCTCCGGCGCGTCCGCGCCGTACAGCCGCACATCCACCGGCGTCCCCTCCTTCAGCACCTGGTACTTGTCCGCGCTCGTCATCGTCGCCACCGCCCCCGTGAACGACTCCGCCACCTTCAGCCCCAGCAGTTCCTCCGTTGAGGTAGGCGCCGCGGCGGCCGGCTCCGCAGGCGCGGCCTCTGCGGGTGCCGCCTCCGTGGGTGTTGCTTCGATCGGCGCCGCTTCCGCGGGCGCCGCCGCCTCGGCGGGGGCCGGGGCCGCCTCCTGCGCATGCGCCGCCATCCCGGCGGTCAGACACAGCACCGCCGCAACAAGAGCCCACATCCCAAATCCCTTCATCACGCAATCCTCCAGTGTCCCGCCGTTGTCCCGGGGAAATCCCAAGCGGCGGACCCGGGGGCATTATACGCCCTTGATAGTATCCGGGGAAATCTGCGGCCTGGAGGCCATTCCTCACCCCAGGAACGCGGGATCGAAATCCTTCCAGACGGGGTCGTATCCGGCGCGGCGGATGACCTCGACGACTTCGGCGGGGCTGCGGGTGTCCTCGACGGCGAACTGTTCTAGGACGCCGGTGTCGGCGGCGGCGTAGCCGCCGGGGCGGGTGCTGGACCCGGCGCTCATGGCGGTGATGCCGAGGGGGATGAGGCGGTCGCGGAGTTCGGCGGATACCCGCGAACAATGGTTGAATCCACAGCCCACCTTATGCTAGCTTCAACTCATGATGGCACGTCGAGGAGCATCCGCAATGTCCAACATGCTTCACAGTAGTAGTGTGCTATGTATGGGAGGATATGTTCGTTGTTATGTGGTGGTGCGAGAGTGCCTATAGAGGTCATTACCCCGAGAAGAAGGTTGGTCAGACATATTTGGTAGATCATGTGTAAATGTATAGACTTGAGGAACAACAGGTGGAATAGTTTGATGGGTGAACTGGAATTGCAATCATTAGGATCGTGGGCCAGTATAGTTGGAGTAGCGCTTTCAGTCTTTGGATTCTCAGCAACAATATACAACGTCACACGCACTAAATCGGCAGCTCGAAAGACTCAAGAAGCGGTTTCCATCTTGCGAACCGACATAAAGCGAATGGATTTAGTGTCAGATTGTTGTGCAGCAATATCTCTTATGGATCAGATAAAGGAAATGCATCGTCAAGGGCACTGGGAATTGTTGCCTGCCAAGTACTCCGCAACGCGTAGATTACTCATTCTAATTAAAGGTAATAGTGTCGGATTGACGGTGGAGCAGAGTTCAAGAATTCAAAGCGCCATCCTGACTCTTCGGGGAACCGAGGCTCAGATTGAAAAGCATATGCATAATAGGGATGGAAAAATAAACGTTCCGCGCATTAACAAGATAATATCAGACCATGCTGACCAAGTACAAGAACTGCTGATTTCCATCAAGGACAAAATAGGAAGGTAGCGAAATGAACACACCAGACATAACGACGGTTGTGGAAAGGCTGTATGCTCGTACGTCTAGCGGAGACTTGAAGTGGGAACAGACGGAGCAAGAGGGCGTGTATCAAACATCCTTTCCGAACTACTCAATCCGCTTATCGGAGGAGTATCCAGTAGAGGCTGGTGACGAGCCAATGGATTACTGGATTAGAATCTATAATTCTGATGGAATGTTGGTGACATCGTTTTGTGATAGGGATGTTTTTGAAGACTTCAAGAAGAAAGGAAGTAACGCATATCATGTAATGCGGAAAATGTACATTATGTCTCGAGATCAGTCCATGGGAGTAACGCGGGCACTGAATGATATATTGGATTGTCTCAGTGATGGTGATGCGCAATGAGATGTCAGGATTCTTGGCGTGATTACGTTGGAAGAATATGGTCGAATGCCGTGTTATTGTTTAGCTTTCTGAGACGTGCATCCGAAATCTCTTGTTAGCGCATGCATGTGGCAAGAATGTATGCGTATTGATAATTTACAAAATATAAGCGAAGTAATGTTCTCTGGAGAACGTGCTAATGCGTCATGAGAGCCGCAGATGGCTATATTACGAAGTCCTTCTTCTTTGCGCCCTGTTTTTGATTCTTGTTCTTTGTGCTTTTTCGCTTATTTTCTTAATTCTTGATATAGTTCCTAAGCATTTCGGAAAGCATTCTGGAGCAATGCTAATTTTGAGTATCGTCATGTTGGTTATTTTTTGCGGGATATCAGGCAAGCTTGTGGTTATCGGAAGGCGTAGAGTGGGAATCGCCCTATTCCTATTTGGGCTTTCTGCATTTTTCGGTTTCTTCTCATGGTTTCTTCACCCGGCGCAAGTATATGCCCGCGCAGACGAGCGGCTATATGATATTCTGACGTATATAGATAATTGCAAAACTGGACCAGATAGGGAGTCTCGTGACTACTATGGAAGGGCGGTGACGGAACTGCATGCTAGGAGACAAGAGGCTAATGCAATGAGGATTCGATCTGTCGGGGATCCAGAGTATTTTCAAGATCCCTTTGTTTCGTATATTTGCGCAATTATATCCGCAATTCTTGCAATCTATGCTGTGACTGCTATAATTGATAAGAGATGGATCAAGGATATTTCGGAACTGAATAAGTGATTTGCGGGTGAAATGGAAGTAGAAAGGTGAGTTTCTTGACTGTGCTTGGTGGCGTGTTTCTTTTGATTCAAGCGCTTTTTCAGGAATCTTTTTAGACAGCGGTCTGCACTTCTTTTTAGTAAGTTGGCAGATATCAAACAGATAGTGCTGCTATTAGATATATATCACCCCCTCCTTCTTTATTGTCATTGCATTCATTGTTTTTCGATGTGTGGGCCCTTGCCGGCAACCGGGAAAAGGATGGAAGGATCCACTTCTGCGCCTAGACACCGTCTTGACAGGCAACCGCTGGGTTCCCTGCCTTCCGCCAAGAACGCCTCGTTTACCCCAGAAACGCCGCGTCAAAATCCTTCCAGACGGGGTCGTATCCGGCGCGGCGGATGACTTCGACGACTTCGGCGGGGGTGCGGGTGTCCTCGACGGCGAACTGTTCGAGGACGCCGGTGTCGGCGGCGGCGTAGCCGCCGGGGCGGGTGCTGGACCCGGCGCTCATGGCGGTGATGCCGAGGGGGATGAGGCGGTCGCGGAGTTCGGCGGGCTCGCGGGTGCTGAGGTTGAACCCGGCCTCGGGCAGGAAGAGGCGGGTGGCGAGAATCGTCTGGACGAGTTCGGCGTCGCCGAGGGGGTGGGCGATCTGGAACCGGGGCGGGGTGTGGCGGAGCCGGGGGAAGGACACGCCGACGGCGCTGGTCCAGCACGCCTTTTGGAGGTGGCGGGCGTGGAGGGCGGTCCAGAAGGCCTCGGCGGGCCATTCGCCCAGGCCGAGGAGGGCGCCGACGGTGATGCGGCGCGCGCCCGCGCGTCCGGCGCG